>JAICYT010000277.1 GCA_025934075.1 Gemmatimonadaceae bacterium | reverse complement strand
TTTCTGAGCCCAGCCAAAAAACGCGGCAACAAACGCAGTGAATGGTGGCAATCGTACTTCGACAATCAATACTTGCTCGAGTACGAGCCGCTGTTCACGCTCGAGCGCGATCGGAAAGAAGCAGCTCGGCTCATCGACGTGCTGGGATTGCCATCCGGATCTCGCATTCTCGATGTGCCGTGTGGCCAGGGGCGGCATGCACATCTGCTCGCCGAAGCCGGATTCGACGTCGACGGCCTCGATTATTCGGTGGACCTGCTCGCACGCGCACGGCGCCGTGGCACCGGGCCGACGCTTCGCTACACGCGCGGCGATATGCGAAAGCTGCCAGCGCGCTGGACGGGTAGGTTCGATTCGGTGCTCAACCTGTTCACGTCATTCGGATTCTTCGCCGAGCCGGCCGACGACCGCCGCGTCATCGCCGAGTTCGAACGGGTCCTTGCACCCGGGGGTGTGCTTGTGTGGCACGGTGGCAACCGCGACGGTGTCATGGCGCGCTTCCTTCATCGCGACTGGTGGCAAACCACTGACGGAACCATCATCGCGCACGAGCGAACCTTCGACGGATTGTCGGGTGTTCTGACTGTGCATTCGGTCTGGCGCGGACCGTCGGGTCAGGGGACGCGAGAACATCGGATTCGCCTGTATACGCCGACGCGCCTCGCCGAGCTGTGCGCGGACGCGGGGTTGATCGTCGAGCAGGCCTTCGAGGCGTTTACTGAACGGCCGCTGACGCGACGATCGAGCGAGATGCTGCTCGTGGCGCGCAAGCCTGCCGCGCTTCGTCCGTTGCCCCGAGTTCGTCGAAACCGCTAGCTTTGGGCACGAGCTGACCGACGGACGGTCGTTGGCCGTTGCGCGGCTCGCGTGGCGGACTGTTGACCCTCGACCCAAACGGAATGCGTCCCATTCGCGTGCTGGTTGCCAAGCCCGGCCTCGACGGCCACGATCGTGGCGCGAAAGTCGTCGCGGCGGCACTGCGTGACGCCGGCATGGAAGTCATCTACACGGGCCTTCATCAAACGCCGGAAATGATCGCCACCGCCGCGGTGCAGGAGGATGTCGACGTGATTGGTCTGTCGATCCTCAGTGGCGCGCATATGACGCTGTTTCCTCGGGTGCGCCAACTCTTGGCCGAACAGGGGCGCGATGACATTCTCATCACTGGCGGCGGCATCATCCCGAAAGAAGACATGGAAGAGCTGCAGTCGCAGGGCATCGGTCGTCTCTTCGGGCCCGGGACGCCGACGACGGAGCTGATCGAGTACATCCGCGGTTGGTTCACCGAACGAGAGCGGCAGGAAGCGTGACCACACGGCTCCGCGAGCTGAGCACGGAAGTCCGCGAGCTCGAAGCACGATTGAGAGAAGGCGGCGGCGCCGACAAGATTGCCCGCCAGCACAGCCAGGGGAAGCTCACGGCGCGCGAGCGTATCGCCGGCATCTGCGACCCGGAGACACGCTTTCTCGAGATTGGCCTGCTCGTCGCGTACGACCAATATGACGGACAAGCGCCGGCGGCCGGCGTCGTCACCGGGTTGGCCACGGTGTGTGGACGCGAGGTCGTCATCGTCGCCAATGACGCGACAGTGAAAGCCGGATCGTGGTGGCCCGAGACGATCAAGAAGATGCTCCGCGCGCAAGAAATCGCGATGCGCTGCCGCATTCCGATCATTTATCTCGTCGACTCGGCGGGCGTGAATCTTCCATATCAAGGCGGCGTGTTTCCTGGGCAATACGGTGCGAGCCGGTTGTTCTATTACAATTCCATCATGCGCAAGTATCTGCGCATTCCGCAGCTTGCGGCTGTGATGGGACCTTGCATCGCGGGCGGCGCATATTTGCCGGCGCTCTCCGATCTCATCGTGATGGTGAAGGGAACCTCCTTCATGGGACTCGGCGGACCCAATCTCGTGAAGGGTGCCACGGGTCAGACCATCGATTCAGAAACGCTCGGCGGCGCGTCGACGCACAACGAGATCAGCGGCGTCGCACACTATTCGGCGGACAATGATGACGCCTGTCTCGCGAAATTGCGCGATCTCGTCTCGATGCTTCCCCCGGCGCGCGTCGACGCATCGACCGGCACGTGGGACGCCACGAAGAACGGAAGCACCGACACGATCTACGATCTGCTCCCGACCGACCACCGGATGTCGTACGACATGCACGCTCTGCTTCGCGTGATCCTCGACGACTCTCGCATCTATGAGTTCCAATCGGGGCTTGCGCGGGAGATGATCTGCGGTGACGCGCGCATTCAAGGGATCGGCGTCGGCGTCATCGCCAATCAACGCGGGTTGATCAAAGGTCGTCCGGGCGAGAAGCCGCGCTTCGGCGGCATCATCTACGCCGAGAGCGCCGAGAAGGTCGCGTACTTCATCGATCGGTGCGATCGCGAGCGCATTCCGATTGTCTTCATTCAAGATGTCTCGGGGTTCATGGTCGGACCGGAAGCCGAGCACGAAGGGATCATTCGTGCCGGCGCGCGCTTCGTCGAAGCGATGGCTACGGCGCGCGTTCCCAAGATTGTCCTGACGGTGAACCACGCGTCGGGCGCCGGCTATTATGCGATGGCCGGTCAAGGCTTCGACCCTGATTTTATTTTCAGCTGGCCCACCGGTCGCATGGCGGTTATGGAAGGCGAAGCCGCGGTGCAAGCCGTTCATGGTCCGGCGATCGAGGGTGCGAAGGCAAAGGGCCAGCATGTGCCAAAGGCGACGTCCGACTCGATCGCGGAGATGCGCGCCGACTACGAGCACCAGCTCGACGCGAAGTACGCGGGGGCGCGCGGGTTCATCGATGCCATCGTTTATCCGGAAGACACGCGCGATCTCTTGGCGCTCGCGTTACGCGCGTCGCTGCAAAATCCTGGGCCGCATCTGGGCCCGTTTGTCCTACCCGCACACGTCGACGACGCATGACCGCACCGCGCAAGACCACCGTCCGAGTCGCATCCGGACAAGGCTTCTGGGGAGACTGGCTCGAGGCGCCGCGGCGACAGGTCGACGGCGGCGACGTCGACTATCTCATGCTCGATTATCTCGCCGAAGTCACGATGAGCATTCTGCAAAAGCAGAAAGAGCGCGACCCGAAGATGGGATACGCGCGCGACTTCGTCGGCGCCATCGAGAGTGTGC
>JAICYT010000267.1 GCA_025934075.1 Gemmatimonadaceae bacterium | reverse complement strand
GTTCTCGGCGATGCCGATCACCGTCGTACAAGGCATCGTGTCGCTGCCAATGTGGAAACATTTACCGAGCGCGTTCTCATCCTTCCACAAGGCCTTCGCCATTGCCTCGCTCACGACGGCGACCAGCGGCGTGCCTGCACGGTCATCGGCGGTGTAGCTACGGCCGCGAAGAATTCGTGTTCCGGTCGTCGCGAAGTATTCTGGCGAGCCTGCCTGCAGCTGGAAGCGGCCGAGCTTGCGCACGGAATCGATGCCCTCGACCCAGAGGCCGCGGCTGTCACCCGAATAGAAGGGCACCGACTCGATCAACGTCGCACTCGTGACACCTGGAATGGCGCGCGACTCTGTGAGCAATCGATTCGTGAGTCCGACCGCTTGCGGCGCGTTCAAGCTCACGCCACGCATCGACGTCTCGACATAGATCAAATGATCGAGATCGTACCCGAGTGGCAACGCGCGGACCTGCTGCAGACTACGCACGAATAGCCCCGCGCCGACGAGCAGCACGACCGAGAGGGCCGTCTGAAATAGTAGCAACGTGGTGCGAAGACGCGACTGACGATACGCGCCTTCGCGTGTACCGGCCTTGAGCGAACCGGCGAGATCCCCACCGCCTGCGTGCAGAGCGGGAAGTAATCCGGCGAACAATGCGGTGATGATTGTCACGACGCCGGCGAAGAGAAGCGTCCGCCCGTCGGTCGCGACTGGCCACGGGTCGTCAGCGGCGACGAGAAGCCTCCGCAATCCTCCTGCCGCCAACTGAGCGCCGAGTAAGCCCGCCGCGCTACCGAGGGTGGCGAGGACGACGGCCTCCGTCAACATTTGTTGGATCAAGCGTCTTCGGGTTCCGCCGATCGCGCGACGGACGGCCATCTCGCGGCGACGTCGCAGCGCACGTGCGAGCAAGAGATTCGCGACGTTCGCGCAACTGATCAGAAGAACGACAACCGCGACTGCACCGATCCATACCACCACTTTGGTTTCGGGTCCTGCCATCGGGCCACGTGCAAGCTGGATCGGAGCGGCAACGGCAATCGGATGCACAGCGCTCGCCGCCGGCAGGTTCGGCTCCAGCAAACGCTCGGCGTTCCAACTGAGTAGGTTCGCGTTCGTCAGGTCGGCGGTTGCTGCGTCGAGTGAGACGCCCGGCTTGCGTCGCGCCAGCACCTCGATCCAGCTCCACGCATAGTTCTTATAGAAATCGCGATTGATCGTGGCCGCAAAGGCTGTGACCGGAACGTAGGCGACCGGCGCTCGCTGATCGGCAGTACCCGTGAATCCGGGAGGCGCGACGCCAATGATCTTGTAAACGGCCTTTCCGATTCTCAGCGTGGCGCCGAGCACGTCTTGACGACCAGCGTATCGCTTCTGCCAGAACGCGTGACTCAAGACGACGACTGCATCGCCCGACGGCGTCGAATCCTCCTGGGCTCCGAAGTACCGGCCAAGTATCGGTCGCGCATCGAAGAAGTCGAAGAATGACGCGCTGACGATTCCGACTTGAAGTGATTTGGTCTCGTCGCCATCGCCGACGGCGATCGTGCGTAAGGCGACCGCGGCGAACTGCGACACCGATCGACTCCACTGCGCCAGATCGGTATACGTGCGGTACGCGATACTGCTATCGAACGTCCGCTTCCCATCGCTCCGTTGCCACTCGAAAAAGACTCTGCTCACGCTCGCCGGGTCGATCAGATAGCGCGGCGGCCGAAAAAATGTTCGGTCGAGAATACCGAACATCGCCGCGTTGACCCCGACGCCGACGGCGAGCGTGGTGATCACGGCCGCGGTGAATATTGGTCGCGCGCGTAAACCGCGAAGCGCGTATCGCGCATCCTGGATTACCTGCTCGAGAAACGAAACCCCGCGTGCGTCGCGCGTGTCGTCCTTGATGCGATCGACGCCACCGAACGTGATTCGTGCGTGGCGCGACGCTTGGTCTGGCGACACGCCGCTGCGAATCAGCTTCTCGACTTCATGATCGAGATGAAAGCGCAGCTCATCGTCGAGCTCGCGTTCGACAGCATTGCGTCGAATGATGGCGCGAGCGCGGTAGCGCACTTCACTCCAAAGCTCGGTGAGCATGATCATCACCCCATGTCGAGCAGAGAGTTCGTCAGGTCTGCCCTTTCACTTCTACAGGTCACAATACGATGCTTCTTGTAGAAGCGCAAGATCACGCTGTCGGCACGAAACCGCCGAGCGCCGAGATATATTGGCTGCAACCCGAACCCTGTTCGCCATCCGCATGCGCGCCGCAACCATCCTATACGCCGTCGCGATCTTCCTGAGCAGCTGTCTGCTGTTCCTCGTGGAGCCGATGGCCGGAAAGCGTCTGCTTCCGCTGCTCGGCGGATCGGCCGCGGTGTGGACGGCTTGCCTGGTGTTCTTCCAGTCTGCGTTACTGCTCGGCTATCTCGTCGCGCATGGCTTGATCACGCGCGCCGGATCGCGAGCGCAGGCAATCGCGTACGTCGCGCTACTCGTCGCGTCGATTGCGCAGCTCATGCACGGCATCAGCCCCGACCTGCGCGCGAATCCTGCGCACCCGATCGCGAGCGTGCTTTGGTTGTTGACGCTGCTCATCGGGATTCCATTCGTGACTCTCTCGGCCACGAGCCCGTTGCTGCAAGCATGGTATTCGCGGTGGAGTCTTCATCGACGCGCGACGCTGAACACAGCCGCGCCGGCAGTTCCCGCGCAGCCATACAAGCTATTCGCGATCTCGAATGTCGGCTCGATGTCGGCGCTCATTCTTTATCCGTGGCTCATCGAACCGAAGTCGAGCCTGACTGGCCAGGCCACGGGCCTCGTGGTTGGATTTTCAGTGCTCGCGGTGCTCGTCGCCGCGATCGCCTATTCCGTGCGTTCGGCGCCGCTGCTTCATGCGACAACCGCCGAGTTTCCGGATGATCCCATCGAAGCGATGCACACGACGACATCGGATCGCGTGCTGTGGGTGCTGTTGGCGGCGTGCGCGTCGCTGCTGCTATCGGCTGTCACCAACCATCTGAGCCAGAACGTCGCGACGATCCCGTTGCTGTGGGTCAGTCCGTTGATTGCGTATTTGCTGAGCTTCGTCGTCGCCTTCAGTGGGGGTCGATGACATCCGCGGTGGCTGACGATCGTCCTGGACATCGCCGCCCTCGGAACGGCCGCGTACCTCCTGCACAAGGGTGACTTGGAGGTGCCGCGCGCGCTTCTCATCTCCGCGTTCGCCGTCTCGCTGTTTCTCCAATGTTTGTTCTTTCATTCGGAGTTGTATCGGCGTCGACCGGCTCCTCGCCACTTGACGATGTTCTACTTCTACGTTGCCGCTGGCGGAGCGCTCGGCGCCATGTTCGTCGGTGTGGCCGCGCCGATGGTTCTGTCAGGGAATTACGAGCTCGTCATCGGCTTGGTATTCGCTGCATTGCTGGGGCTTGCGGCAACATGGGCGACGGGGTGGATCCTTCGCGGAGTCTGGGTCGCCGCCG
>JAICYT010000206.1 GCA_025934075.1 Gemmatimonadaceae bacterium | reverse complement strand
TACTGCGCGCGCTGCCAGACAGACGGGAAGCTTCTTGCCGACCGGGGGATTTCGCGATTGCTCAAGCAGGATTGGCCGAAAAGCATCGACGAGGTTCTGTAACGAACTCGGGGCTCGAGACCTGACGACAGGCTAGACGTTTGGTCAGGGTGAGCCCACGGTGGCGACTTGTTATGCGGCCGTGAGGATTTCGGCGCGGCCGCCGCGGATCACGATGGTATGCTCGTAATGGGCGGCGAGGCAGCCGGTCGCGGTGCGAATCGTCCAGCCATCCTCGTCTTCGACGACCGCCGACGGTGTCTCGCTGATGATTGGCTCGAGGGCGATCACCAAGCCGTCTTCCAAACGTCCCGGCGTGAAGGGGCTGAAAAAATTCGGGACTGAAGGCGGTTCGTGCAGCGCGCGACCGACACCATGGCCGCACATGTCGTGAACGACCGCGTGTCCCCAACGCTCGACTTCTGCTTCGACCTCCCGTCCCAGCTCGGCGATTCGGTTTTGAACAACGGCAACCGTCAGCGCACGATCGAAGGCGGCTTTCGCGCATTGCTCGAGGCTCCGCGCGGTGGCGCTGATCGGCGGGATGACGGCTGTGATGGCGGAATCAGCGATGAATCCGTCGAGCTCCGCCGTCACGTCGATCTTGACGACGTCGCCGGCCCGCATCACTCGCGCGCCAGGAACGCCGTGGACGATCTCATCGTTCACGCTGATGCAGTTGAACCCCGGGAAATCATAGGTGAGCTGCGGCGCCGAGCGAGCGCCGCGTTTGCGGAGGAAGGCGGCACCGATGTCATCGAGCTGTTCGGTCGTCATCCCGGGCCGCAGCGCCGCGCGCATCTCACGCAGCGCCTGGCCGACGAGTTTGCCGACGGCGCGCATGGACGCGAGGTCGGCCTTGGATTTGACGGTCATGTTGGGCAGCCCGATTTACAATTCCATTGTGCCATCGCAGACCAATACCGTCCGGCCGCCGACGCGCACCGTCGTGACTGCTCCGTGTTTCTTGTCAGCCTCGATCTCGAGAATGCTTGGGCGACCCATCTCGAACCCCTGCTCGACGATCCAGCGAAGCGTGCCCTGGGTCCGCGGATCTCTCCCCGCGAGATAGCCGGCGAGGGCGACGCACGCGCTACCGGTCGCGGGATCCTCGGGGACACCGATGCCCGGCGCGAACATCCGGGCGCGAATGTCGTTGTCGGCCAGCTCGGCGTCCATCGCAAAGACGAACACCTCTTTGGTGATGTAGCCGCCCAGCGCGGATTCCCAGAGATCCATCTTGATGCGGGATCGGCCAACCGCGGCACGGTCGCGCACGGGGACAAAGAGAAACGGTGTACCGCACGACAGCGCTTCGGCCTTCATTCCATTGTCGAGGACTTCGCCGCTCTTCAACGAGAGCATGGCCGCGAGTGTATCGGCGGACGGCGGCGGGGGGCCAATCTGAGGCAGCTTGGCCGCGGTGAGCTGCGCGAAATCGGGCCGACCATTTTTGGCGCGGATGGTGACGGGGACGGGACCCACGCCTTCCTCGAGCACGATGTGCGTTTCGTCGCCCGTGAGCTTGATGGCGCCGATGCTCGCCAGCACGTGCGCGGTGCCGACCGTTGGGTGTCCGGCAAATTGCAACTCGCCACCTGGCGTGAAGATGCGCACCTTCGCCGTATGGCTCGGGTCGTCAGGTGGCAGCACGAATGTCGTCTCGGAGTAGTTGAACTCCTGCGCGATTCGTGGCATTAGGTCGGAGTTGATTTGCCGCGCGTCGGGAAAGACGGCGAGCTGGTTGCCACCGAACTTGCGATCGGTGAAAACGTCGGCGGTGAGATAGCGAGCGTTCATGTAGGGAAAATGTAGTCAGGCCTGATTGAAGGAACCGGCAGTTTGGGTCGCGTGTCTCAACCTTGATGGTGCGCGCCTCGTAGTTTACGAAAGGAAGATGGGACGAAAGGCTGTTGGCGATTGGCCAATGGCTGGCGGTGATGGCCAAGCCCACGGCAGTCATGATGCATTGGCTCGAAGGAATCTTCGAATTCCTGTTCAAATACCGGCCGGCGGTGTTCGCGAAGGGGAGTTTCGCGTTCGGTGCCCCGTTCTCGGTCATTGTGCTGCTGTTGGCCGCGGCGGTGATCGCGGTTCCGGCCGTGATGAGCTACGTAGGTGTTCGCGGCAAGAGCACGCGGCGCGATCGATGGGTGCTTGGCACTCTTCGCGTCGCCGCGCTCGTCGTATTGATCGCCTGCCTCTTCCGGCCGATGTTGCTTCTCTCGGCCGCGGTGCCGCAGCGGAACTATGTCGGCGTCCTGATCGACGACTCGCGGAGCATGCGCATCGCCGACCGCGACGGCAAGTCGCGCAGTGATTGGATCGAGCATCAATTCGGCGGGCCCGACAGCACGCTGCTAAAGGCACTGCGCCAGAAGTTCATCGTTCGCTTGTTCCGGTTTTCGTCCAACGCGCAAAGCGTCGACAGTGCCGCGCAGTTGACGTTCGGCGCGACGGAGACGCACGTCGGCGACGCGATCGAGCAAGCGCGCCAAGAGCTCGACGGTGTTCCGCTGTCCGGTCTGGTCGTTCTCACCGACGGCGCCGACAACTCGCGGGCGCCGATCAGCGACGAGCTGCTCTCGCTGCGCGCGAAGTCGGTACCGATCTTCGCGGTGGGATTGGGCGCCGATCGCTTCGACAAAGACATCGAGATTCGCCGCGTGCGGACGTCGCACTCGGTGCTCAAAGGCGGCGCGCTCGTGGCGGAGTTGTTGATTCGCCAGCGCGGATACGGCGGCGCGAAAGTGCCGCTCGTGGTCGAAGACGCCGGCCGCATCGTGTCGCGCGATTCGATCACGCTGCCAGCCGACGGCGACGTCTCGCCCGTTCGCGTGGCCGTCGTCGCTCACGACGCAGGACCGCGATCGTTCACCTTCCGCATCCCGGTGCAGCCGGGCGAGCAGGTCGAGCAGAACAACTCGCAGCAGGCGTTGGTCGACGTCCGCGATGGGCGCGAGAAGATTCTCTACGTCGAAGGCGAGCCGCGCTACGAGATGCGTTTCATTCGTGCCGCGGTCGCAGCCGATTCGAATCTGCAGGTCGTCGCCTTGCAGCGAACCGCGGAGAACAAGTTTCTTCGTCTCGACATCGACACTCCGGACGAGCTGGCGGGTGGCTTCCCGAAAACGCGCGCCGAGCTGTTTCGCTATCGCGCGATCATCCTCGGCAGCATCGAGGCGAGCTTCTTTACGCACGATCAACTCGCGATGCTCGCGGACTTCGTCAACGTTCGCGGCGGTGGGCTGCTCATGCTGGGTGGCCGACGCTCGTTCGCGGAAGGCGGATATGCGGGCACGCCGTTGGCCGACGTGATGCCGGTGGTCATCACGGGCGATGCCGTTGCCGACTCGATGACGTTTTACGCCGATCTCAAAGTGGCGCTCACGCCGGCGGGGGCGGGACACGCGGTGGCTCAGGTCGCGCCCACGATGAGTGCATCGGAGCAACGGTGGAAGACGCTGCCCGCGGTGACGACGGTCAATCACATCCGGCAGGTGAAGCCCGGCGCGGTGACGTTGATCTCGGGCGCGCTGGCGCCGGGCGGCAGAGCGGGCGAGCCTGGCGTGCCGCTTAAGAGCTATGAAGCGCCCGTGCTCGTCTATCAGCGATACGGACGAGGGCTCTCCGTCGCATTTCCGGTCCAGGATTCATGGAACTGGCAAATGGATCCAAACGCGCCGGACAACGACGAGACGTTCTCGCGCTTCTGGCGACAGACGTTGCGATGGCTCACGAGCGACTCGCCGAGCCGCGTTGTCGTGTCGCTCGGCGCGGATCAGGCGAATCCGAAGAATCCGGTCGTGATCCGGGCCTCGGTGGCCGACAGCATGTTCGTGCCGCGCAACGATGCGAAAGTCGTCGCGCATCTGACGAGCGACAGCGGATACACGCGCGACCTTCCGCTCGACTGGGCGATCGATCGTGACGGCGAGTATCGCGGCACGTTCACGCCCGACCAAGGGGGCGTGTACACCGTGCGTGTCACCGCGACGCTGCCATCTGGTGCGGCCGCGGGCGATACAGGTTACGTGCGCGTCGCCGATCTCAACACCGAATATTTCGACGCCGAGATGCGTGCGCCGCTGCTCCAGCGGATCGCGACGGAAACCGGCGGCAAGTTCTACACGCCCGCGACGGCGAAGACGCTGGCCGAGGATGTGGCGTTGAGCAAGCACGGTGTGAACGTGGTGAATCAGATGGATCTGTGGGATATGCCGGCGGTGTTTTTGCTGCTCGTCGCGCTGGTGACGGCGGAGTGGTCGTATCGAAAGATGCGAGGGCTCGCATGAGGCCGCGCGTCTCTGCCATTCTCAGGATGACGGCGTTGTCGCTCTTGGCGGCCTGTGTTCCGGCGGTCGTGAGCGCGCAAACGCATCTCGTCATCATCAGTGGATTGGGTGGCGAGAAGAAATACAGCGAGTCGTTCAATCAATTGTCGTCGTCGCTCGCCGATGTCGCCGCGAAACGATTCGGCATCCCCGACGGCGAGATCATCTGGCTCGGCGAGGATAGTGCGTCGGCGCGCCCGCACTACCGTGGACAATCGACCAAGGTCAACATCGAGCGCGCGCTGTCGCAGCTCGCGTCGCGCGTCGGCCCCGGCGACCAAGTCGCGATCGTGATCCTTGGACATGGAAGCGGCGAAGGTCCTGATACCAAAATCAGCATTCCTGGTCCAGACTTGAGCGCGCGCGATTTCGCGCAACTTCTCGGCCATTTCACGACACAGAAGGTCGCGTTCATCAACATGACGAGTGCGAGCGGCGACATGCTGCCGGTGCTCTCCGCGCCGAATCGCGTCATCGTCACGGCGACGAAGAGCTCCTTCGAGCGCAACGAGTCGCACTTCGCGCAATTCTTCGTCGACGCGTTGACGAAGGACGTCGCCGACACAGATAAGGATGGACGCGTTTCGCTCTTGGAAGCGTTTCGTTATGCGACCGCGGAGACGAAGCGGATCTACGAGACGGACACGCGGCTGCAAACCGAGCACGCGCAGCTGGACGACATGGGTGCCAAAAGTGGAGTACCGGATCCAGACGGGCGAACCGGAGAAGGCGTTCTCGCGCGGCGGTTCTTTCTCGATGGTGCATTCGCGACGCGCGCCGGCGCGAACGATCCGCAGCTCTCCGCGCTCTACAAGGACAAATTTGCGCTCGAGGATCAGATCGATTCGTTGCGCACGAAGAAGACGGCGATGACGGCCGACGCCTACGACGACGCGCTCGAGAACCTTCTCGTACAGCTCGCGCGAAAGGCTAAATCGATTCGCGAGATCGAAGGACGGAAGTCATGAAGCGAGCCGCATTGCTCATCGCGGTCGCGCTCTGTGCGCCGCTCGCGTTGTCCGCTCAGGAAGACGGGCACGAAGCGTTCCGAACCGGAAAGTATCAGCAAGCGATCGCGCTGCTGTCCAAAGTTCCGCCGACCGACAGCGACTGGGTCGACGCGCAACGCGATCTCGTGCGCGCGTATGCGACAATCGGCAAGTACGACGAGGCCGAGACTTCCGCGCGACGCGCTGTAACGGCCAAGGGCGGCAAGGATCTGTGGAACACGCTAGGCGAAGTACTGCTTATGCGCGGCAAGCGGGCACCTGCGGAGAGCGCGTTCGTTCGGGCGTCGGCGGAACATGCGTCCGACAGTTTGACGGCAGCCGTCAACCTCGCGGTGCTGCACTACGATCGAGGTGAGCGCGATCGTGCGATGAAGGAGTTCGATCGTTTCATCGACGTGTACAACGCGAGCGCAGGCTCCGGGCTGTCGAGCGACGAGCTCGTCGCCGTCGCCACGGCTGTCGAATACCTCGGCGCCAACGACCCGCAACTATTCAAAGACGCACTGAAGGCATTCGACCGCGCACTCGGTGCCGATCCGGCGAACGCGGACGCCAAGGTCAAGCTTGGCGAGCTTTTCCTGCGCAAGTACAACTTCGAGGAAGCGCAGAAGACGTTCGACGACGTGCTGCAAACCAATCCGAACGATCCACGCGCGCTGCTCGGGGCGGCCAGACGCTTGGAGAACGACGGCCAAGCCGGCGGCGATTCATTGCTTCGCGCGGCGCTCAACATCAATCCTGATTACGTCGACGCACGGACGCTGCATGCCGAGATGATGCTGAGCCTCGAGGATTATGCTGAGGCGCAGCAGGACGTCGATCGCGCGCTCAAGGTCAACCCGGCGTCAGAGCATGCGCTCGCGGTCGCAGCGGCGATCAAGTATCTGCAACACGATCAAGCAGGATTTGCCGCTTTTCGCGATCGCGCGCTGGCGATCAATCCAAGCGACGCGGAATTCTACGGCACCCTCGCCGAGCTGGCGGCGGAGGTTCGGCTGTACAAGACCGCGGCGGATTTCGCCAAACAGGGCGTGACCCTCGACCCGAAGAATTGGCGCGACTGGACCGCGCTCGGCATGAACGAGCTCCGGCTCGGTCAAATCACCGAGGGCAAGAAGAGTCTCGAGACGTCGTTCGGGGGCGATCCATACAACGTGTGGGTCAAGAACACGCTCGATCTGCTCGACACATATAAGAACTATGATCTCACGTCGAGCGAGCATTTCCAGTTCATGATCGAGAAGGACGAGTCGCCGATCCTCTCGGTGTATTTGAAGGATCTCGCCGAGCGCGCCTATGCGACGTTCTCGAAGAAATATGGATACACACCGCCGCCACCGATTCGTATCGAGGTCTATCGCAGCCACGCGGATTTCTCGGTGCGCACGGTGGGACTTGCCGGACTTGGCGCGTTGGGCGTGAGCTTCGGAACGACGCTGGCGTTCGACTCACCGGCGGCGAAGGACGCGGGTCCGTTCAACTGGGGTTCGACGTTCTGGCATGAGCTGGCGCACACGTTCACGCTTGGCACGACCGACAATCGTATTCCGCGCTGGTTCTCCGAGGGACTGTCGGTTTATGAAGAGCATCACGCATTCGAGTCGGGTTGGGGCTTCGGTGTGACGCCGTCGTTCCTCGCCGCGTTCAAGGCGGGCAAGTTGGTGCCGGTCAGTCGCATGAATGACGGGTTCATG
>JAICYT010000211.1 GCA_025934075.1 Gemmatimonadaceae bacterium | reverse complement strand
TGCGCGTCCGCGCTCGACGACGATCGCGCCGAGGGAATGCGCGTCCGCTCCTTGCCGACGGTAGAACACGTCATCGCCGGCGCCGATTTGCCCGCGATTGCCCACGCGTTGAATCTCCCTCCCGTCGCGATGTCGGTGCTCACGCGTGCACAGACCGGCGCACGAGCATTGCTCCGCATTCAAGACGGCTGCGACGAGCATTGCACGTTTTGCGCGACGACACTCGCCCGCGGCGCGAATCGGAGTCGTCCGGTCAGTGAGTTGGTCGAGGAAGCGCGTGCGCTTCGCGAACACCACGCTGAGATCGTGATTACGGGAATTCACATCGGCACATATGGAGCGGACAGCGGATCATCGCTTGGCGCGCTGCTGACCCGATTGGTGCGTGACGTTCCGTCTGTTCGATTCCGGCTCTCGTCGATCGAAGCGACCGAGATCGACGAGGCGCTTCTTGAATTGTTGGTCGGCGCGCCGCGCAATCTCGTGCCGCATGTGCATGCACCGTTGCAGTCCGGCGCTGACCGCGTGTTGCGCCGCATGGGACGTCATTGGTACACGGCCGCGAGCTATTCGTCGGCAATCGAGCGGATTGCTGCGAGAACGCCCGTCTTTGGACTCGGCGCCGACGTGATCGCCGGATTCCCGGGCGAGACGCAGCAGGAGCACGAGGCGACGCTGGCGTTGATCGAGGGCCTGCCATTCACGTACCTGCATGTGTTTCCGTATTCGCGACGGCCTGGGACGGCCGCGGATCGGCTGCGCGATCATCTCCAGCCGCCGCTCATTGCGTCACGCGCGGCTGAGCTCCGCGCGTTGGGCGACCGAAAAACGGCTGCGTATCGGGCGAGCCGGTCTGGTGGCATGGCGGACGCGATCGTGATCGGCGCTCCGCACGGCCGCGGCGAGCGGGATGCCATGACTGGCGATTATCTTTCCGTGTTCCCAGCCGATGCGGCCTTGCCGCGCGGTGCGCGGTTCACCGCTCGGCTCTCGCTGCACGAGAATCGTCTGCTCGCGGTCCCCGTTGATCAATGACTGATACGAGTCCGACCGTCTACGTCGAAACGTACGGCTGCCAGATGAACGTCAGCGATTCCGAGTTGATGCTCGGAAACCTGGCGGCGCACGGGTATGTGGCGGTCGATCATCCGGATGGTGCGGACGTCATTCTCGTCAACACCTGCGCGATCCGCGAGCACGCTGAAACGCGCGTGATTGGACGCTTGGGCGAGTTGCGTCGGAACATGAAGCCGGGTGCGATCGTCGGCGTGACGGGGTGCATGGCGCAGCGGCTCGGTCCGCAATTGCTCGAGAAGGCGAAGCATGTGAGCGTCGTCATCGGACCCGACGGCTATCGAGCGCTGCCGGCGCTGATCGACGGCGCGCGTCGCGGCGAGCGCGCGATCGCGACGACATTCGATCTCGAGGAGCATTACGAGGATTTCACGCCGCGTCGATTCGACAAAGTCAAAGCGTGGATTCCCGTGCAGCGCGGCTGCGATTACAAGTGCACGTACTGCATCGTGCCGACGACGCGCGGTCCGGAGCGCAGCCGCAAGCTGCTCGACGTCGTTCGGGAAACGGAAGCTGTCGTCGCCGAGGGAATGAGTGAAGTGGTATTGCTCGGGCAGACGGTCAACTCGTATGACGACGGAGAGTTCGACTTCGCGGACTTGCTCCGCGCGGTCGGGCGGGTCGACGGCGTGCGTCGCATTCGATTCACGAGCCCGTATCCAAACGACTTCACCGATCGCGTGATTGCCGCGATGGGCGAGGTCGACGCGGTGTGCGAGCATGTTCATTTGCCGATGCAGTCAGGTTCGTCGCGCGTACTCAAACGGATGCTTCGCCGATACAATCGCGAAGGCTTCATCGAGTCTGTGGCCAAGCTCCGCGCGGGCATTCCTGGATTGTCGTTGACGACGGACGTGATCGTCGGCTTTCCCGGCGAGACCGACGAAGACTTCGAGGAAACGCTCGACGTCGTGCGCGAGGTTGGATTCGCCGAGGCGTTCACGTTCAAATTCTCACCCCGAGCCGGGACGCCGGCGACGCGCATGCCTGCCGAGCTGACGGTGTCCGACGAAGTGGCGAGTGAGCGATTGGCGCGTCTGGTCGACACGATTCGCACGATTGCGCGTGCAGCGAACATGCGCGAGCTCGGGCGGCGCTACGAAGTATTGGTGGAGAAGGAGGCGCGCCGCGGCGGCGATTTGGTTCAAGCGCGCACGCGCGACTTCAAGACTGTGCTGATCCCGGGCGACGCCGCGCTGATCGGCCGGTATTTGAACGTCGAGCTCACAGGGACGACTGGTTCGACGTTCACGGGGCAAATCGTTCGTGAGCGTCAGCCGTTGCCGATGGCCGGCTGACGGTACCGCAAAGGACGCAAAGGACTACGGACGAAGCGACGCCGACGCTGCTCGGCGTGCCACCCGCAGTGACTTCGCTTCTGGAACGCAAGAAGAAAGACCTGATCGCAACGCATTGATGGCGGCGATCGCCTCACTCGGGCCGAGATTCCGCGTGAGATGCCCCTCATTGCCTTTGCGCTGATCGCCTACGTTGCCGGACTGCTGGCCGGGTTCGCGAATTCGTACGCGCTTGGGGCGACAGTGGCGATTGCGGTTACTGCCGCCGGTTTTCCGCGCGGTCGCGCCGTCGCAATCGGGCTCGCCACGCTCTGTCTCGCCGGAGTGATCGTGTCGAGAACGTGTCAGCGCGACGACGCGCGGTGCCTGAATGCAGCGCTTCATGCGCAACCCGTCGCGCTCGTCGTCGAAGACAGCGTCGGTCCGGCATTATTCGGGCGCGCTCGTCTCGCTGCATGCGACGCAGCGGCGTCGATCGCGGTCGAGCGTGGCACCGCGGCGGCGGGCAGCACCATCGCCGCACGCGGTGACGTCGCGCAGACGCAGCGCGGCTTGTTGATCCAACACGCAACAATCAATGCCGTGCGTGCGTCGTCGCTGCTATGGCGATGGCGCGCCGCGACCGGACGCGCGATCGACGCAACCTTCCGCGACGACGCACCGCTCGTGCGGGCGTTGCTGATCGCGGATCGACGCGAGCTCTCGCCGGAGGTGCGGGATCGCTTCGCAGCGGCGGGTCTGGCGCACATTCTCGCGATCGCCGGACTCCACATCGGCATCATCGCACTGGCGCTCGAGATCGCGTTTCAGTTGGCTGGCATTCCTCGTCGGCGTGCGGCGATCGCCACGATCGTGACCATCATATTCTACGTCGCACTCATTGGCGCCCCGATCCCGGCCGTTCGTGCCGCCGCGATGCTTGCGACGCTTCTCGTCAGTCGGCTCGTGCAACGACCGACGTCGCGCTGGGCGATCGTCGCGCTTGGCGCCGCGCAGCCCTTCATTGCGCCGAGGGTCGTGCTCGACGTCGGGTATCAGCTGAGCGTCGTCGGCGTAGCGTCGATGATCTGCGCGGGGCGACTTGGGCGGCGCATCGGCGTGAGCCGGTTGCCGTGGTTTCCGCGAGTCGTTGCGACGACGATGATCGGCACGACCGTCGCGACGATTGGCTCAGCGCCCATTGTCGCGTGGGTGTTCGGCCGCGTGAGTGTCGTCGCACCGCTGAGCAATCTTGCCGCCGGTCCACTGATCGCTCTCGCACAGCCAATGATCTTCTTCGGCATGCTCCTCGCTCCGATCACTCCCGTCGCGAGACTGATTGCCGACGCATCCCATCCATTGCTTCTTGCGCTGGATCGCGTCGCGGCCACGGCGGCCGCCGTGCCGGCGGGATCGATCACGGTCGCGCCGACCATGACCGCCGCGGTCGTCGCGGGCGCGATGTCGATCGCGGTCATCGTCGCGTGTGGCTCGCGTGAGTGGATGAAGCCTACGCTCGTCGCGGTGCTGGCGGCCGCGTTGCTGATCTGGATGCCGGTCGCGCCGGCGCTGCAAGGTTCCGTCGAGCTGCACATGATCGACGTCGGCCAAGGCGATGCGATCGCGCTCAAGACTCCGCACGCGCATTGGATTCTGTTCGACGCGGGCGGTGCATGGCGCGGCAACGACGCCGGTCGGTCGACGGTGATACCGTACATCGGAAGGCGCGGCGGTTCGCTCGACATGTTCGTATTGTCGCATCCGCACACCGATCACGTCGGTGGCGCGGCGAGTGTGTTGCGCACCATGCATCCGACGATGTACGTCGACGCCGGGTTTCCCGGTCCAGCCGAGGCGTATCGCGCGTCCCTCGATGTCGCGCGGGCAACGCACGTGCGTTGGGTGCGCGCGCATCCCGGCGACCGCATGACGATCGACGGCGTTTCCCTCGAGTTTCTGGCGCCCGACTCGGTGTGGACATCGTCGCTCGACGATCCGAACCTTGCGAGCGTCATCACGATCGTCCAATACGGCGATGTGCGGATGCTCATGATGGGCGACGCCGAGCGTCCGGAGGAAGAGTGGCTGCTCGAACATCAGGCGGACAAGCTGCACGCCGACATTCTCAAGGTCGGACATCACGGCAGTCAGACCAGCAGCAGTGAAGCATTTCTCGCGGCGGTCAAACCACGTCTGGCGCTCGTATCGGTCGGAGCAGGCAACAAGTACGGCTTGCCGACGCCTGCCATCATGGAACGACTCGCGGCCGGCGGGGCGCAGGTATTGCGCACCGACCGTTTGGGCACGATCGTCGCCCGCACCGATGGACATCACGTGTTCGTGGAGGCCGCGGGAGACACATGGGAGTTGCTGCGACGTTGACGCGAGCTGTGCGCCGCGCCGCGCGTGCGGCTGTCGGCGAGAGGACCGAATTACCAGCGCATCTGATCGCGCGTTATCCGGAGCTGCGAGCGGCTCGGTGGCGACGGGGCGGTCTGCCGGTGCGCGTCGGCGGCTGGTGCCTGGGCCAAGCCACTGTATCCGCGATTACCCTGTGGCATACGATTTGGTTGGCGCCCGAAATGACGCCGTCAGCGGAATTGCTCTTGCACGAGCTACGTCACGTCCATCAGTTTGAGGCGAGCGCGACCTTCCCACTCCGCTACCTGTGGGAGTCGGTGACGCGCGGCTATGTTGGGAATCGCTTCGAGGTCGATGCGCGTCGATACGCAGCGTCGCGGCTGCGCGAATCGCACGGATCCCATTCGTAAAGGACGGCAGCGTGGTCAAACATACCGCAACGTCGGTCGTCACCATCGACCGGTTCATCATCGAAGAGGAGCGCAATCATCCTGAGGCGACGGGTGAGCTCTCCGGCGTGCTGTACGATCTCGCGCTCGCCGCGAAGATGATCGCCAACAAAGTCCGCAGCGCGGGCCTGGCCGACATCCTCGGCGCGACTGAAAACGAGAACGTGCAAGGCGAAGTGCAGCAGAAGCTCGACATCATGGCGAATGAGATCATCGTCAAGGCGATGGATCACGGTGGTCGTCTCTGCGCCATGGCGTCAGAAGAGGAGCCCGGGATCATTCAGATTCCCGAAGCCTTCAAGTGTGGTAAGTACTGCTTGTTGTTCGATCCCCTCGACGGCTCATCGAACATCGATGTGAACGTACCCGTGGGCACGATCTTCTCCGTCGTGCGCAAGATCACGCGAGGCCGTCACGGTGAGCTCGAGGACATGCTGCAGCCGGGCCGGCGTCAAGTTGCGGCGGGCTATGTCATCTACGGCTCGAGCACGATGATGGTCTACACCACGGGGCAGGGCGCGCACGGGTTCACGCTCGATCCGTCGATCGGCGAGTTCCTGCTGTCGCACCCGAACATTCGAATTCCGGAAAACGGACGCTACTTGTCGGTCAACGATTCGTATGAGCAGCTCTGGGATGACAAGGTCCGCTCGGTGATGCGCAGATACAAAGGGCTCGAGGGCGATCGCAGTCCGCTCAGCAGACGATACGTCGGTTCGCTCGTCGCCGATTTCCATCGCAACCTCCTCGGCGGCGGAATCTTCGCGTATCCGGCGAATCGCAAGACGCCGAAGGGCAAGCTCCGTTTGTTGTACGAAGCGAATCCCCTGGCGTTCATCGTCGAGCAAGCCGGTGGCATGGCATGCGACGGCGCGCAGCGCGTTCTCGACGTGCAGCCCACCGAGCTGCACCAGCGAACGCCACTCTACATCGGCAGCAAGACCGACGTCGAGCTCGCGCAACGGGTGCTGTCGGGACAACCGGAGCTGGTCGTCGCATAGCGTTGTCGAAGACCTCTCCCTCGGGCCTTCCGATCGAAGCCGTCTATCGCCCAGACGACGCGCGCGTCGAGTACGCGCGCGACCTGGGCGATCCAGGCACGTATCCGTTCACGCGCGGCGTGCAGCCCACGATGTACCGCGGACGCCTATGGACGATGCGACAGTACGCGGGCTTCGGGACCGCGTCGGAGACGAATCGCCGGTTCCGGATGCTCCTCGACGCCGGCCAAACCGGCTTGAGCGTCGCGTTCGATTTACCGACGCAGATGGGCATCGATTCCGATTCACCGCGCGCGTTGGGTGAGGTCGGCCGGGTCGGCGTGGCGATCGACACCGTCGAGGACATG
>JAICYT010000106.1 GCA_025934075.1 Gemmatimonadaceae bacterium | reverse complement strand
CCCATTCGCACGCGATTCGGCTGCTGGGCCCGGCGCTTGCACCTCTTGCCCATTTTCGTGAGGTGCAATGCGCAAGACTATCTTGCGATCGATCGCTGTCGCGACGGTCGCCATCCCGGCGGCGCGTGCGCGCGCCCAAGCGGGTACCGACTCGACCGGTGCAACCAGCCACTTCATCCCGGCGGTCGAGCTCACGGGCTTTCTCGCGGTATTCAACGCCTACGATCGGATCGCATTCCGCAACCAGATCCAGGACGGCAAGAAAGTCTTCAACTCCACCCCTGCGACGACCTGGGACCACCTTCGCGGACAGCATTGGGTGCAGGACACCGATCCGTTCAACGTGAATCAGTTCGGGCATCCGTACCAAGGCGCCACCATGTATGGTTGGTCGCGTTCGACCGGGCTCGGATTCTGGACGTCCCTCGTGTATTCGAACGCCGGCAGCTTCGCTTGGGAAATGGCGGGCGAAACGACG
The DNA here is from genome assembly GCA_025934075.1 of Gemmatimonadaceae bacterium. GTDB lineage: Bacteria > Gemmatimonadota > Gemmatimonadetes > Gemmatimonadales > Gemmatimonadaceae > JAQBQB01. Next base: position 14,076 of record JAICYT010000106.1, on the reverse strand, counting down.
CAGCCGTCCATCAACGATCTGATTACCACCGGCCAAGCCGGAAGTCTGCTCGGCGAGGCTCTGTATCGGATGTCGGACCTCGTGCTCAGGGACAACGGCAGCGAATTCGCGCGACGATTTCACGAGTATCTTGCCGTGCTGATCGCGCCGCCCGGAGCGTTCAATCATCATCTCTTCGGCAACCGGTTCAAAACGAATCTGCCGGATAGCGCGCCGGCCACCGCATGGCAGATCGGGTTGGGCGCCGCGATCGACGCGCATGCGAACAGTCCGTCCGTGGCGGCGTCACTCTTACGGCGCAGTGCGACAACGGAGTTCTCCATGTCGTACGGTCTGCCCGGGACGCCAGGGTACGACTACAGGCGTCCACTCGACTACTTCGATCTCCAAGCGGCGGGGTTGTCCCATACCGGCAACCCAATCGAAAGCGTGATGCTTCGCGGACTGCTCATTGGTCGCAAGACCGCCGAGCGAGGCAATTCCCGCGGCATCTGGGGACTGTACGGGAGCTACGACTACATCTCTCCATTTCTGTTTCGCGTCTCGAGTACCGCGATCTCGCTTGGCACCACGCGGCAACACTGGATCACGCCGGGGCTCGCGCTGCAAGGGTCGCTGCTGGGTGGTGTCGGCTATGGCGCAGCGGGGACCACCACGATCGTCCCGAGCACGTCGACCAGCGAGGCAATTCGCGACTACCATTTCGGCGTGTCGCCTCAATCGTTGGTCGCACTTCGATTCATTGGCGGCGACAGGGCGATGGTCGACATCGGGGCGCGCGGATACTACGTGAGCGGTCTTGGCTCGGACGATACGCACGGGTCAGAGACGATTTTCCGCGGAAACGCCGGATTCAATGTGCGTGTAATTGGCGGCCACACGCTCGGCGCGAGATTCGTCGAATCGATCCGGTATGCCCGCTACGGAAAGTTGCCGGATAAGCGGCTATCCGAGGGCACGATTACCGTCTCGTACTCATTCCTCGGCAGCAACCATTTCAATGCCGTGAAGTGGTAGCTCGGTGCCGCGGTGGCCAGTGGCACATGGCTCGCACCGGGCTTTTGGAGGCAAACGGGAGGGCGGGCATCGATGGCGCGCGCTGAAGTTCGGTCGGACCAACGATTCGCGTGGCACGGACAGTCGCTGCTCGTCACCAACACCCGCGGTGACTGCGGCGACGACGATTCGCTCACGGGCTATTACTTCCGTGAAACGCGTTTCCTGCGCGAAATCCGATTGGTCGTCAACGGCCAGCCGCCGTGGCTGTGCGAAAACGCTGGCGTGTCGCCGACGGACTTAGCGTTTACTTATGTGCATCCCGAAATGACGTCGTTCGGCGGCGGGGGAAGCGGTGCGTCGGGCGACGATGTTGGCGCCGGCGCCGACAATATCCCGCATCGGGCGCTCGAGATTCGCTCGAGGTACGACGTGGGCATTGCTGGGCTTCGCATTCGGGTCGATGTCGTCAACCATTGCACGATGCCCGTGCAGTTTACGATCGGTTGGGAGCTCTCGGCGGACTTTGCCGACATTCAGGAAGCGCTCGAGGGAAAACGGCAGCAAACCGGCCAGGTACACACTACCGCCGCTGATTCGAAGCTGAGCTTCTCGTATCGACATCCGGAATTACCCTATGAGACTCACGTCGCGGCCGCCGGCGAGTGTGACGCCGGCGAGGCAACGTGGGAGTACTCGGACCATGGCGTCCGCACCTCGCTTGCGCTCGCTCCGCAACGAGGCGCTCGACTACTCCTCACTGTCGCGCCGCACGATTACGCCTCTCCGATCTCGCCGCGCGACGAGGAGGAGCGAGAGGCCGTCTGGTCCGCGTGGAACGAGCGACTGACGCGAATCGATACGCCGGGAAACACTGTGGCCGAAGCGATTCTGCGTGCCAATGTTCGCGATCTTGCCTCCTACCCGTTGTTGCAGGGCCAGCGCGACGAGTGGCTCGCGATGCAGGCCGGCGTGCCGCTCTACCCCGCTCTCTTCGGACGGGACGCGTTCACGGCCGGCTGGCAAGCGGCCATGATCGACCGTGGCGAGTTCCTCGATGCTGGCCTCACGCGGCTTGGCAGGCTTCAGAGCTCTCGAACGGATGACTGGCGCGACGCCCAGCCGGGCCGGATACCATATCAGGTTCGTCAGGGCCCGCTCGCGCGTCTCGACATCAATCCATACTCTGCATACTACGCGGATTACGCGAGCCCGCTCATGTTCATCGTCTCGCTCGCGCAGCTCTATGCATGGTCTGGCGACAAGGCGCTGCTCGTCAAGCACTGGGACGTCGCGCGGCGCATTCTCGATTGGGCACGCGACTATGGCGACATGGATGGCGACGGATATCTCGAATATCTGACACGCTCCCCCAAAGGAACCAAAAATCAGGGCTGGAAGGACAGCGGCAACGCCATTCTGTACGACGACGGCTCGGCGGTCGAGCCTCCGATCGGAACGTGCGAGCTCCAGGGATACTGGTTCGCCGCGCAACAGATTTTCTCGGTGCTGTGCCGCATTATGGACCGGGACGACGATGCACGCGCCTACTGGGCCAGCGCATCCGAGCTCAAGACTCGGTTCAACCGCGACTGGTGGCTCGAGGACGACAGCTTTTTCGCGCTCGCGATGGATCCTGAGAAGCGGCTCGTTCGCGCGCTGTCATCCAACGTCGGGCAGTGTGTCGCAACAGGAATCATCGATGACGAACATCTGCCACGGACCGTGGACCGCCTCTTTCAACCCGACATGTACAGCGGATGGATGGTTCGCACGCTGTCGAGCGACCATGTGGCGTACAACCCGCTCGAATACCACCTCGGCAGCATCTGGGCGGTGGAGAATGCGACGATCGTGTTCGGTCTCCGCCGATTCGGCTTTGACGAGCGTGCCCTCCAGGTCACGCGCTCGATGTTCGAGCTCGCACAGCTGTATCCTGATTTCAGAATTCCTGAATGCGTCGGCGGATTTGCGCGGCGGGAGCGCGCGTCACCGGGCGCCTACCCGCGGTCGAACACCGCGCAACTGTGGAACGCGAGTGCGTTCGTGATGCTCGTTCAGACAATGCTTGGGCTTCAGCCGGTCGCTCCGCTCGACTTGCTGGTCTTCGACCCGGCACTCCCGACTTGGTTGCCGGAAATCGTGTTGCGCGATCTCCGCGTCGCTGGCGCGACCGCAACGATCCGGTTCTGGCGAGACGAGCATGGCGATACGCATGGCGAGGTGCTCGACAAGACCGGAACGCTACATCTGATCAAACAACCGCCACCGGAATCGTTGCGGGCCAACGCGACGGACCGTTTCACGGCGTTGCTCGATCGCGTCCTTCATCATTGATCTGGCCGACGCGCATCCGACAGCGAGAGCGCACGTAGTCCTAGCGTTTCGGGCCACATGTGCGTAGCCTTGAATGGATGCCTTCGCTTCGCCCGACCATCGCTCGCAAGCACGGCTTGCTGTTCGGCCTCGTCGCCCTCCTCGCGACGGTCGCGCAGCTCGTCGTCGCCATCTCGCCACTTGCTGAAGGGCGAGACGGTCGTATGGCGTCGCATGTCGAGGCGACGGGCGCGCAAGGTCACTATACCCACAACGACGCAACGTGCGCGGCCTGCCAGGCGCGCTCGATTCATGGCACGACAAGCCGGCAGAGCGTCCCGCTGCTCGCCAATGACTTGGCGCCAAGCAAGGTCGTTCGTGCCGCCGAACGCGTCGTTGAAGCGGCGCTTCGCCCCACCGACAATCCGCGCGCGCCCCCCACGGTGATCTGAGTTCGGTTCGTTGCAGGTCGACTCAGCTCCACCCTCTGGGACAACATGCGCCTTACAATCAGATTGTTCGCGCTCGCCTTACCGGCGAGCGTAGCGTCTGCGCAGGTACTGAACACGAGCCGTTCAGCGCCCGCGCCGGCATCAACGACATTCGCGCGCTCCGCCGCGCCGCAAGCTACGGATTCGCTTCGCCTCTCTCGGCGCCAAGCGATCGCCGAGGCGTTGAATCGCAACGCCCAGCTCGAGATTGCGCGGGAGCAAACCGCGCAAGCACGCGCGCGGCGCGTCACCGCCATCTCGGTGCCCGATCCCACACTGACCGCCGCGTACGATCAAGAGGCTGGCCCATTCACCTTCGGCGGTGCGGCATCACGACCGGTCGCGATCGGATTGACGGTCCCTTTTCCCGACAAGTTCCGACTGAACAATCGCATCGGGCTGGCCGACATCGGCGCGTCGGAGTCGAACTACCGGCTGCAGCAGCAGACGGTCGCGCTGCAAGCGTCGGCAACGTACGACTCGCTGCTCGTCGCGCTCAAGCACCGTGTGAATCTTCGCGAGGCTCGTGAGCTCGCGGCGGATTTTCTCAAGCGCACGCAAGCGCGCTACGACGCCGGGAGCGCGCCGCGCCTCGACGTCATTCAGGCCCAAGTCGGTGTCGCTCAAGCTGACAACGATCTGATCGCCAACGAACGCGACATCGCCAACGCGCAGGCGTCGCTCAATCGAACGCTTGGCCGAGTCATCGGGGCCGCCGTCGCGCCGACCGATTCGCTGGACATGCCCGCTCCCCTGCCCGATTCGTCGACGATCGATCAAATCGCGCTCGCAAATCGCCCCGAGCTTTCGATTCTCCGCAACCAGCAGAGCGGGGCTCGAGCGACGACCAGCCTCGTCAAAGAATTCTGGCTCCCTGATCTCACATTCGCCGTCACTCGCGACTACATCGCGCCGGGCTCGCCGCTGTTCACCACCGGCATCGCGTTGCCGCTGCCCGCCTTCTATTGGCAGCACAGTCGCGGCGACATCGCGCAAGCGCAACACTTCGAGCGGGAGCTCGAGGCCACGTATCGCGACACCCGTGCGCAGGTCACGCAGGACGTCCGCTCGGCGTATGCGAACGCGAGCACGGCGATGCGCCAGGTCGCGTTCATTCGCGACGTGCTCGTGCCGGCCGCCCGCGAATCATTCCGCGTTTCGTCCACCAGCTACAGCCTCGGCGGCTCCTCCGCGCTCGAGGTCCTCACCGCACGCAGCGCGCTCCTTCAGGCCGAGAGTCAACTCGCCGACGCGCTCGCGGCCGCCAACACTGCCCGCGCCGATCTCGATCGTGCGCTCGGCCTCGCACTTCCGACGCTCGGAGCCAGCAACAGATGACAACCTTTCTCACGCGTTCGTTCCCGAGCATCGTCCGCATCGCGGGTCTGACGTTCATTGGCGCGTGCTCCTCGAGCGCCGCGACCAAGACCGCTGACAGTACGACCACGGCGCGGTCGACACCGCGCGACTTCACTGTGACGGAGGCACAGCGTCAGCGCCTACACATCATCACGGTGCAGCCGGTGTCATTCCGTCCCGCGGTGGAAGCCACGGGCAACGTGGCGTTCAACGGCGATCGATCAACGCAGGTTCTGTCGCCGGTCTCTGGGCCGGCGACGAAAGTACTCGTGTCGCCAGGCGCCAACGTAACGCGCGGCCAGCCGCTCGCGACGGTCTCGTCGCCCGACTTCGCCAGCGCTGTCGCGGACTATCGCAAAGCGCAGGCGTCGTACCGAAACGCGAAACGAGTCGCCGAGCGCGACTCGGCGCTGTTCAAGAATGACGCCTTGGCGCGATCCGAGTTGGAACAAGCGCAGACGGATCTCGCGTCAGCGGACGCCGACGTCGAAGCGGCGATCCAGAACATGCATGCGCTGGGCGTCGAGGATTCTCAGATCGCGGCCGTTCGTGAGGGTCGCACCACGGCGATCGAAGCGGTCATCCGATCGCCGATCGAGGGTACGGTCGTCGAGAAGTTGATTTCCGACGGCCAACTGCTCCAGGCGGGGACGACGGCGTGCTTCACGATTGCCGATCTCAGCACGATGTGGGTCATGACCAACGTCTACGCGAACGACCTGCGCGACGTGGCCGTTGGCGAGAACGCAGATATCCTCACGGACGTCAGCCCGACGCCGATTGCGGGACGCGTGGACTATGTCGCGTCTTTGGTGGATCCCGGCACGAAGGCCGTATCGGTCCGCGTCGTGGCGCCGAACAACAACCGCGTGCTGCGCAAAGACATGTTCGTTCGGGTCGAGATCAAATCGCAGCGGGAGCACCGCGGGATCCTCGTGCCGGCGTCGTCGGTCATGCGTGATGATGAGAATCTGCCATTCGTTTTCGTTGCGGCCACGGGTGGAACGTTCGCGCGTCGCCGAATCGATCTCGGTTCGCGCGTCGGCAATAACTACGAAGTGACGTCTGGACTCAATCCAGGCGACCAAGTCGTGGCTGAGGGAGCGCTCTTCCTCGAGTTCGCGGAGAGCCAGTGACACACCCTGAACCCGAATCCGCCAGACCGCTTCCGACGGACAGCAAAGAGGGACGCCGCGGACCCATTCAACGATTGGTCGAGGCATCGGTCGCACAGCCGCTACTGGTCGGCCTGTTGGTGCTGACGATCATTGGTGTTGGAATCTTCTCGCTGCGCCGACTGCCGGTCGACGCATACCCCGACGTGTCACCGCCGTCGGTCGAGCTGACGGCGCAGTGGCCGGGCCATGCGGCCGAGGAAGTCGAGCGGCTCATCACCGTGCCGATCGAGACGGAGCTCAACGGCTTGCCGAATCTCGTCGTCATGCGATCCGTGTCGCTGTACGGGTTGTCGAGCGTGCGGGTCACATTCACCGATGGCACGGACATCTACTTTGCGCGCCAGCAGGTGTTCGAACGGCTGCCCGGTGCCAGTCTGCCGCCCGATGTCGAGACCGATGTCGAGGCGCCATTCTCACCGTCGGGCCTCGTCTACCGATACGTCGTGCAAAGTCCCGATCGTTCGCCGATGGACCTGCACGTGTTGCAAGACTGGGTATTGGACAAGGCATATCGCGCGGTGCCTGGCGTGGCCGACGTCGCGTCGCTCGGCGGTGAGACGATGCAGTATCAAGTGAACGTCGACCCGACGCGTCTTGCCGGTGCGGGCCTCGCGATCAGCGACGTCTCGGCGGCGTTGACGGCGAACAACAGCAACGCGGGCGGAGGATTCTACTCCGAAGGCGGCCAGTTCTTTTACGTCCGCGGATTGGGGCGCGTCGCGACGCTCGAGGACATCGGCAACGTCGTGCTCGCGGTGAAGAATTCCGTGCCGGTGTTGGTCAAGGACGTTGCGACCGTCGAGATCGGACACGCGCCTCGGCTCGGACAGTTCGGCTTCAACAAGCAGAACGACGCCGTCGAGGGCATCATTCTCATGCGCACCGGTGAACAGGCGCAGGTCGTGCTGCAGCGCGTCGAGGCCAAGACGCGGGAGCTCAACGATCACGTCCTGCCGAAGGACGTAAAGGTCGTTCCGTTCTACGACCGCAGCGATCTCGTGAAGCTCACGACGCGAACGGTGTCCGACAACTTGCTGCGCGGAATCGTACTCGTCGTGATCGTTCTCATATTCTTCTTGTACGATCTGCGCTCCGGCCTGATCGTCGCCGTCACGATCCCGCTGGCGCTTCTCATCGCGTTCATATGTCTCGACCTTCGTAGCATTCCGGCCAACCTGCTGTCCATCGGCGCGATCGACTTCGGTATTCTGGTCGACGGCGCGGTCGTGATGGTGGAGAACATCTATCGACAGCTCGCGGGGCGGCATGGCACGACCTATCGGGTGCGCGACGTCATCTTTTCCGCCGCCTCGGAGGTCAATCGCCCTATCGTCTACGCGACAGCGGTGATCGTCGCCGGCTTCCTGCCGATCTACGCGCTCACCGGACCGTCGGGCAAACTCTTCCGGCCGATGGCCGACACCACGATCTACGCGTTGCTCGGCGCACTGGTGCTCACGCTCACGGTCGTTCCGGTCTTGTGCTTGTACGGATTGCGGGGTGGAGTGAAGGAGCGTACGAATCGCGCATTCGAGTGGATGCGCGATCGATACGCGGCGGGCCTCGACTGGTGTCTCGCGCACACCGGCGCGACGATCGTCGGGTCGCTCGTCCTCTTCGGCGTGTCAGTGCTCATTGCGCTCGGCCGCGGCGGCGAGTTCATGCCCAAGCTCGACGAGGGCGCGCTGTGGGTGCGCGCGACGATGCCGTACACCATCTCGTTCGAAGCATCGTCGCAGATCGTCCCGCAGGTCCGCGACGTGCTCGGCAGCTTTCCGGAAGTGACGGTCGTCGCATCAGAGCACGGCCGAGATGATGCCGGCACCGATCCGACAGGATTTTACAATGCGGAGTTTTACGTCGGGCTAAAGCCCTACGGCGAGTGGAACGGCAAATATCATTCGAAGGACGAGCTCATCGCCGCAATCCAGTCGAAGCTCTCGGCATTTCCAGGCATCATCTTCAACTACACGCAGCCAGCCGAAGACGCCGTCGACGAAGCGCTGACAGGCCTCAAGAGCTCATTGGATGTCAAGATCTTCGGTACCGATCTGACGTTGCTCGAGACCAAGGGCCGACAAATCAAGGGGATCATCGAGCGCGTTCCCGGCATCAATCATGTCACGCTCGTGCAGGAGCTCGGGCAGCCAAGCCTGACGGTCACCGTCGATCGCGCCAAGATGGCGCGCTACGGTCTCAGCGCCGACGCGATCAACGGGCTGATCGAAGCAGCTGTCGGAGGTGCCGCGGCAACGCAAGTGGTGCAAGGAGAGCGCACTTTCGATCTCGTCGTCCGACTGCAGGAACAGTATCGAGCCAACCCCGCGGCGATTGGCAACATCTTGTTGTCGACGCCGGATGGAAATCAAATCCCACTCCGCGAAGTGGCCGACATTCAGAATGCCAACGGCGCGTCGTTCATCTACCGTCAGGACAATTCGCGCTACATCGGCGTGCAGTACTCCGTCGAAGGCCGCGATCTCGCGAGTGCTGTCGCCGATGCGCGAGTCGCCGTCGAGAAGCAGGTCGCGCTGCCGATCGGCTATTCGATTCGTTGGGGCGGAGAATTCGAGGAGTACACGGCATCGCGCGCGCAGATCAACGTCGTGCTTCCGATCACGATCGCGCTGATCTTCGCAATCCTGTTCGTGTTGTATCACAACTTCAAGTTCCCGCTGATCACCGTCGCAGGCGTGATTCTGTCGGCACCGCTCGGCGGATTGCTCGCCATGCTGATCACCGACACGCCGTTCTCGGTGTCGTCGATGATTGGATTCCTGGCGTTGTTCGGCGTGTCGGTGCAAACGGCGGTCGTCTACATCTCCTACGCGAACGAGCTACGTCTCGGCGGAGTCGGCATCGCGGAGGCGACGCGGACGGCGGCATTGCTGCGCCTGCGTCCGATCATGATGACCGCGCTCGTCGCGGCGCTCGGTCTCTTGCCCGCGGCGTTGTCGACCGGCGTTGGATCTGACACGCAGAAGCCGTTCGCGCTCGTGATCGTCGGCGGACTTTTTTCACGACTGCTCATCAGTGTGTTCTTGATGCCTGTGCTCTATGCCGTGTCAGCACGGGCGGACGATCACCTGGAGGTCTAGCGGCCCCTCGGACCGTGGATTGTCGTCGTGAGGAGTGGGTTTCAGCAAGATTGGGTTAGTTGGGGTCGGTTAATTGGGATTTAATTGGGGTCAGACTCCATTTAGCGCAAATTGAGTCTGACCCCAAATCAACGGTTCGCATGTCGTCGATCGCCGTGACGACGCTCGACGCGGCGGCGCTCGCTGTGCCAGATCGTCAAACCGAAAAGGAGTGCGACGATCAGGTAGATCGGGTGCATGATGACCGCCAGCGCGGGCGATAGCTTGACGATAGCCAGAAGCACGGCCTCGACCACCAGCCCACCACCGACCAGAGCGACAATCCGCTTTGTACGAGGCGGGTCGGATGAGGCGCGCGGGCTCATCATCGAGAATCCATGCCTGGTTGAGGCCTCAAAGGCCGTCCGGTGGCTGACTTACAGCGTCCGAACCGGCTATTCTTCATGTCGGTCATGACAAAACGCCAAGACGCCCTCGACTACCACTCCAACGGCCGGCCCGGCAAGATCGCCGTCGTGCCCACCAAGCCGTTGACCAACCAACGTGATCTGTCCCTGGCCTACTCACCAGGTGTCGCGGAGCCGTGTCTCGAGATCGAGAAGGACACTGATCTCGCGTACACGTATACCGCGAAGGGCAACCTGATCGCGGTCGTCACGAACGGCACCGCCGTTCTTGGTTTGGGCAACATCGGCGCCAGCGCCGCCAAGCCGGTGATGGAAGGTAAAGCGAACCTGTTCAAACAGTTCGCGGATCTCGACGTGTTCGACCTCGAGGTCGGGTCGGAGAAGCCGGACGACGTCATCAGGTTCTGCCAGCTGCTCGAGCCGACGGTCGGTGGCATCAACCTCGAGGACATCCGAGCGCCAGATTGCTTCTATATCGAAGAGACGCTTCGCAAGACGCTCAAGATTCCCGTCTTTCACGACGACCAACATGGCACGGCGATCATCTCCGGCGCGGCGCTGCTGAATGCGCTCGAGGTCAGCGGCAAAGACATCGGCGCGATTCGCGTCGTATTCTCCGGTGCCGGAGCCGCCGCGATCTCCACCGCCGAGCATTATGTGCGACTCGGCGTCAGGCGCGAGAACATCGTGCTGTGTGATCGCGCCGGCGTGATCTACAAAGGTCGCAAGGGCGACCTGGATCCCTACAAAGCTCGGTTTCAAGCCGACACGAAAGCGAGAACGATCGCCGAGGCGCTGGTGGGCGCGGACGTGTTCGTCGGGCTCTCGGCCGCGGGCGCGATCACGGGCGAGATGGTCAAAGCGATGGCGGACTGTCCGATCATCTTCGCGCTGGCGAATCCGGTTCCCGAAATATTGCCCGAGGAAGTCCGCGCCGTGCGCGACGACGCGATCATTGCGACCGGGCGCAGCGACTACCCGAACCAAGTCAACAACGTCCTCGGATTTCCGTTCATCTTCCGTGGCGCGCTCGACGTTCGCGCGACCGAGATCAACGAAGAGATGAAGATGGCCGCGACGCGTGCGCTCGCGCTCCTGGCGAAAGAGAACGTGCCGGATAGCGTCGCCGCGTTGTACGGGCTGCGCGAGGTGCAGTTCGGTCCCGAGTACTTGATTCCCTTCCCGTTCGATCCGCGGGTGCTGTTGTGGGTCGCGCCGGCCGTGGCGTGGGCGGCGGTTGCTTCAGGCGCGGCAAACGACTTCATCGATCTCGACGAATATCGCGAGCGATTGGAGTCGCGACTCGGACGAGCGCGCGGCGTCATGCGGGGGTTGATCAATCGCGCGATCAGCAACCCGAAGCGTGTCGTCTTCCCCGAGGGGGAAGAGCCGAAGATCATTCGGGCCGCGCGCATCTGCGTCGAGGACGGCATCGCGTCGCCGATCTTGCTTGGCAACCGCGACGCAATCCAGCAGAAGGCGCGCGGCATGAACGTTCCGCTCGACGAAATCACGATCGAGGATCCGGCGACGTCGCCGAAGCGCGACGAATACGCACAGCACATGTGGGCGCGACGCCAGCGCAAAGGGATGAGCCTGGACGAGGCACGCCGTCGATTGTTCAACGGCAATTATTTCGGTTCGTGCATGGTGAGTCGCGGCGACGCCGATGCGCTCGTATCCGGCGTGAATCTGCATTATCCTGAAACCATCCGGCCGGCGCTCGAGGTAATCGGCGCGCATCCGAAGGCCGGCCTCGTCAGTGGTATGTACATGTTGGTATTCGAGAAGCAGCTCGTGTTCTGCGCCGACACGACCGTGACAATCGATCCGACCGCGGAGCAAGTGGCACAGATCGCCTACTCGGCATCGCGAATCGCGCGCACGATGGGCGTCGAGCCTCGCATCGCGATGCTGTCGTTCTCGAATTTCGGCTCGGTGCGACATCCCGAGACCGAGAAGATGGCGCGCGCCGTGACGCTGTTGCGGCAGCGCGACCCCTCGCTGGTGGTCGACGGCGAGATGCAGGCCGACACCGCGTTCGATCCTGAAATCATCGAACGCGACTATCCGTTCAGTACGCTCAAGGAACATGCGAACGTGCTCATCTTCCCGAACTTGAGCGCGGGCAACATTGCGTATAAGCTGTTGAATCACCTGGGCGGAGCGACGGCGATCGGACCGATCCTCGTCGGCATGAGTCGTCCGGTGCATGTGCTGGAACGCGGCGCCGACGTGCAGGACATCGTCAACATGGCGGCTGTAGCCGTCGTCGACGCGCAAGAACGCTCCCATCCGGTGGAGGCCGTCGTCCGGCCGACGAACGGTCCCACCCCGACGATTTATTCGAGGTTATGACATAACATGGCGACTCAAACAAAGCCGCAGGACGACGCCGGGTTGCAGGGCAAGGTTGGACTCGAGGCGCAGGGTCTCGATCCCAAAGGCGATGTGCATTGGAATCTCGTCGCGCCCGTCCTCATTCAGAATGCCATTCGTCGGGACGAAGGCGAGCTCGCCGACATGGGGCCGTTCTGTGGCGTCACGACGCCGCACACCGGCCGGTCGCCGAATGACAAGTTCCTCGTCAAAGAACCGTCATCGGAAGCGGACGTCGATTGGGGCAAAGTCAACCAACCGTTCTCGGAGGCGCAGTTCGACACCCTGCTCGCCGACGTTCGCCAATACTTGAATCAACGCGAAGAGCTGTTCATTCAAGATCTCTATTGCGGGGCTGATCCGAAGTACCGCTTGTCGGTCCGCTACGTGAGCCCGAGCGCCTGGCACATGGCGTTCGTCCGCAACATGTTCATCCGCCCGGAGGCGACGGAGCTCCCGACGTTCGATCCGAACTTCACCGTGCTGCATGCGCCCGAGTTCCAGGGCGATCCCGCGAAGCACGGCCTTCGAAGCAGCACGTTCATCGTGTTGAATCTCGCGAAGCGGATGATTCTCATCGGGGGCACGCGCTACGCGGGCGAGCTCAAGAAGGCGATGTTCACGGTGATGAACTACTACATGCCGAAGCAGGGCGTGTTGTCCATGCATTGCTCCGCGAACATCGGAAAGGACGGCGACACCGCACTGTTCTTCGGGCTTTCAGGCACCGGGAAGACCACGCTCTCCGCCGACCCGAACCGGTCGCTCATCGGCGACGACGAGCATGGATGGTCGCCCGAAGGCGTGTTCAACTTCGAGGGCGGCTGCTATGCGAAAGTCATCAATCTGTCGCCTGAGGGAGAGCCCGATATCTATCGTACGACGCAGATGTTCGGCACGATCCTCGAGAACGTCGTGCTCGACGGACTCACGCGAAAGGTGCGATTCGAGGATCAGTCGATCACCGAGAACACGCGCGCGTCGTATCCGCTGCACTACATCCCGAACTTCGCGAAGTCGGGCCGCGGCGGACATCCCAAGAACATCGTCTTCCTCACGGCGGACGCGTTCGGTGTGCTGCCGCCGATCGCCAAGCTCACGCGCGAGCAGGCCATGTACTATTTCCTCTCGGGCTACACGGCGAAAGTCGCCGGCACCGAGCGCGGTGTGAAAGAGCCGCAGGCCACGTTCTCGTCATGCTTCGGCGCGGTCTTCCTCGTCTGGCATCCGACGAAATATGCGGAGATGCTCGGCAAATTGATCGACGAGCATGGGTCGGACGTGTGGCTCGTGAATACCGGTTGGACCGGTGGTGCGTTCGGCGTCGGCAAGCGCATGAAGCTTTCTCACACGCGGACGATGGTGCGCGCGCTTCTGCACGGCGACCTTCACTCGGCGCCGCTCGACACGGATCCGAATTTTGGATTGCATGTTCCAAAGCACGTGGCGGATGTTCCGAACGAGATTCTCAACCCGCGCAATACGTGGTCGGACAAGGCGGCGTACGACGCGCAGGCCAAGAAGCTCGCGGGGATGTTCCGGGAGAACTTCTCCAAGTTCGAGAAGTTGGTTCCTGAATTGGTCCGTAGCGCAGGGCCAGCCGCGCACTGAACGGTGGAACGGTAGTCCGGTGGAACGGTGGTCCGGTGGAACGGTGGTACGCGGTTGAGCGTCCGGTGTCATCCTGAGCGACGCGAAGGATCTGCTGGCACGCTGGCTACTGACTCGCCTGACGAGCATCCGCAAGTTTGCACACGGACTGGACGGATAGAACGGATCGGCACGGAGATCCGGTCAAGGTGAATCGCCGGAGTTCCATCTTCGAGTCGCGCCCGACGAGAATCTCCCGTGG
>JAICYT010000217.1 GCA_025934075.1 Gemmatimonadaceae bacterium | reverse complement strand
GATGACGCTGTTCCCGAACGATGGAACTTCGGGCACCCATTTCTGGATTGAGTCATCGAGCGACAGCTTGCCGTCGAGCGCAAGCAACACGACGCTCATCGCGGTGAATTGCTTCGAGACGGAGGCAATGTTGAAGCGCGTCTCCGGTGTGATCGGCGTGTCGTGCTCGAGGTCGGCCATGCCGTAGCCTTTGGCGAACACGAGCGAACCGGCGCGGGTCACTCCGACCGCGCATCCCGGCGAGTCGGGCGAGGCATACGGTGACAACACGGAATCGACCCAGTGGCCCGCTGAGTCCGATGTGATCGTCTGGGCAGTGGCGGGTGCGGCGACCAAAAAGATGGCGAGCGCGGCACGGAGCATTCCGGTGGACCTCCTCCTATAACCTCTCGTGAGCACGCGCCGGTGTCCAGCAGTGAGGAAAGTGCGTGAGAGGCGCGTCCGGCGACCGACGGCGGTCGAGGAAATTGGTCTGGCGTCCAGCTTGCAGACTGATGGGCGGTACACCCGGTCACTGTCCGGGGTCCACACGGCGGAGATTTGCATGGCGGAAATTCGTGTCGAGCCAAGACGCCGCAGCATGATATGGCTCTGGATCATTCTAGCACTCATCATCGCCGGCGGACTCGTCTACTACTTCTTGTATTACCGTAACGGCGCGACCTGAAGCCGGGTTTCGCCGACTGCGCGGTAGGGATACCTCATGGAGCTCAACGATCGACATGGCCGCGACGCGGCCGGCATCGGCCCGTACGCGCGCGAACGCGAGCGTCTCGTCGCCCTCAGCACGCTCGATTCATGGAAGGTCTCCGACGGGGAACCGGATATTCGCGGATGGGATGTTCGGACGGTGAGCGGGCGGCAGCTCGGCTCGGTCCACGATCTGTTGGTGGACCCGGACGCCGGTGAAGTCGTGCTCGTCGACGTCGACTTGCCGGGCAGCGATCGTCATACCTTCGTGCCCATCCGCGTCGTCCAGATCGACCGCGCGCGACGGCTTGTCCTCATGGACTCGGCCGACTTGCCGGAGTCCGACCTCTCGCAGAGCGATCGCTCCATCAGAACCGATCGCCGCGCCGGCGACATCGGCACGGTTCGGTATCCATCCACCAATCGCGAGGTGGTCGTCGATCGGCCACCGATCGCGGACCAGCCGTTGGCGTCCAGCGATTCATTGACGACAGAACGACGCCGAGCGGAGCGTCGGCGCATCGACCGGATGAGCACAGACCTCTAGTTACGCGTGGAGCAGGTCGGCGAGATCCGATCGGCCCCGCGTGATGATGTCGGCTACTGCGCGCCCACAAAGCGCGCCGATGACGTTTCCCGTCCCCGAGTACGCGCCGACAGCCCACACTCGCGGCCGAACCTGCTCGAGAATTGGCAAGCCAGTCTGTGTGTACCCGACCGTCGCTGCCCATCGATGCGTGATCTCGGCGTCGACCTGCAGTCGTTCGCGCAACAACGTCGTGAGCGCGTCCTGCACCTTCTCGGTCGGCCGATCGTCGGTGGTGAACTCGTCCGCGGCGCCGACGTCGCGGCATCCGCCGAGTACCACGCGTCGATCCGCGCGTTGCTGCCAGTAATCGAGGCCCCAGCGCGAATAGGTTGGACGTTGGATATTCCTGTTGGGCGCGGGTGCCGTCGCGAGCATTTGCAGACGTACGCTCCGAACGCGCTGCGAGAGCTCAGGAAGGATCAGCTCCAACCGTCCGTCGACCGCGACGACGATCCGATCGGCGTGCACGCGACCATTTCGCGTCGTCACGCGTCCTTCGTCGATCGAAACCGCCGGAGTGCGCTCATAGAGTCGCGCGCCGGCGGCGCATGCGTCGCGCGCCAGAGCGTGGCAACGCATCGCCGGATCGTACGCGGCGTCGGCGGGAAAGAAAAGGCCGGCTCCGTCTGAACCAGCATACGCTTCCACTGGCAAACCATCGCGCTGCATCTGATCGAGCTGGCGCGTGCAATCGTCCTCCTCTTCGGCTGACGCCGCGATGCGCAAACTCCCCACGCGGCGAATCGCGCTCGGCGTTTCGGCGATCATACGGTCGATCGCCTTGAGCGTTTGCTCATAGATTCCAACCGCTTTGTCGCGCCCCAACCGCGCGACCGCATCATGATGGAACATCGCGAGGCCGCCCAACAGGAAGCCGCCGTTTCGACCCGCCGCGCCGCCGGCAACCGTGGTCGCATCGATTCCGACCACACGGCGTCCGGCATCGACCAACGCGCGCACGCACGCCAAGCCGGATCCGCCGAGTCCGACGACGCAGACATCTCCCTCGACGTCGCCGTCGAGTACAGGAAGGCTCAGGCGCTCTTCTTCTCCCCAAATCGGACTGTTGATCATGCGACGGAATTTACAGATCGATCTGAAACCAGCCCGAACGCAGGCCCGTACGAACGAACAATCCCCGACATTCCCCCGGCCAAGAGATACGCATGCGGTCTCTCCTTCGCGACGTGCGGTACGGGTTGCGCAGCCTCGTCAAGAGTCCGGCGCTGACGATTATCTCTACGCTCGCCCTCACGCTCGGCATCGGGCTGACGACGACGATGTTCAGCATCGTCTACGGCGCTCTGATGAAAGGGCTTCCATATCCAGACGGCGATCGCATCATGATCGTTTCCCGCTCGAATCCCGTGCGCGGCATCGAGCGACAAGACCTTCCGATTCAGGACTTCGCCGACTACAAGGCGCAACAGCGAAGCTTCACCGACCTTGCGGCGTCGACGTCGGGAACGATTTACGTCAGCGGCGACGAGAAGGCCGAGCGGTTCGACGGATCGTGGATCACGGCGAACGCCTTCGACCTCATCGGCGTGCACCCAATCCTCGGCCGAGGCTTCCGCGCCGGTGAGGATGCGCCGAGTGGCGAGAAGGTCGCCATCCTCTCGCACTCCACGTGGCGCGAACGGTATTCGGCCGATCCCAAGGTCATCGGCAAACAGATTCGTGTGAACGGCGTGCCGTACTCGGTCGTCGGTGTCATGCCGGAGGGTTTCGCGTTCCCGAACAACGACAAGATCTGGGTCCCTCTGCAGACTAATCCGCTCGAGGGCAAACGTGGTGAAGGACAATACGTCAGCACCTTCGGCAAGCTGAAGCCCGGTGTGTCGCTCGACCAAGCCAATGTGGATGTCGCGACCATCGCCAAACGTCTCGGCAGCGAATACAAGGAAAGCAACGAAGGGTTTACGGCCAGCGTGCAGGGCTTCACCGACAGCTACATCGGCAAACAGCCGCGCCAACTGCTGTTGACGATGCTTGGCGCGGTGTTCTTCGTGCTGTTGATCGCCTGCGCCAACGTCGCAAATCTGTTGCTCGACCGTGCAGCGCACCGCACGAAAGAAGTCGGCATTCGCACCGCGCTCGGCGCGTCGCGCTCAGCGGTAGTTCGCCAGTTCCTGGCTGAGGCGCTGGTGCTATCGGCGCTCGCGACGGTGTTCGGGATCATCGTCGCGTACTTCGGCGTCGCGGCGTTCAATCGCGCGATCACCGTGACGCAGATTCCATTCTTCATCGATATTCGTCTGCATCCGCAGGTGTTGTTGTTCGCAATCGCGGTCGCGTGCGTCACGACGCTCATCTCGGGTGCAATTCCGGCGTATCAATCCTCGCGCGCCGACATCAACGAGATCCTGAAGGATGAAACGCGCGGCGCGTCGAGCTTCCGCATCGGAAAGATCAGCAAGGCGCTCGTCGTGTTCGAGATCGCGTTGTCGTGCGGGTTGCTCGTTGCGGCCGGTCTCATGATCAAGAGCCTGGCGAACATGCGAACGATGGACCCAGGGTTCACGACCAGCAAGGTTTTCACGGCGCGTTTCGGATTCCCTGCCGCGTACACGGATACGCTGGCCGAGTGGCGCTTCTTCGATCAGGCGGTCGAGCGGGTGGCCGCACTGCCGGGCGTGCAGTCGGCTGCACTGAGCTCGGGACTGCCCGCGGCACGGCAAAGCTTTGGCGGTACCTCGTTCGCGGTCGAGGGACAGGCGTATCTCAAGGACAAGGATCGCCCGAGAACGCGTTCGATGACGGTGACACCGAACTTCTTCAAGACGTTGAACATTCCGCTTCGGCAAGGGCGTGTGTTCACAGAGGCAGATCGCCCGGGGGCGCTCAGTGTCGTGCTCGTCAACCAATCGTTCGTCGACAAGTATTTCAAGAACACTGATCCCATTGGCCGTCGGATTCGGTTGGGGGCGCCGACTGGCAACGCACCGTGGCTCACGATCGTCGGCGTAGTCGGGAATACGTTTACGGGCGATCAAGAGAACCCAATCTCGCCGGCCATTTTCCAGCCGTTCGCTCAGGCACGATCGACGTTCGTGTACATCTCGGCGCGTACAGCTGGCTCGCCCTTGAGCATCACACAGAGCGTGCGCGACGCGGTTGCGTCGCTCAACCCTGACATCCCGCTCTACTGGGTGCAGTCACTCGACACAGCTATTGCGCAGTCGTTGTGGTTCGTTCGTGTGTTCGGCACGATGTTCCTGATCTTCGGCTTCGTGGCGTTGTTCCTGGCGTCGATTGGCTTGTATGCGGTGATGTCGTTCTCGGTAAGTCGGCGCACGCGCGAAGTCGGCATTCGCATGGCACTGGGCGCACAGGGGCGCGACGTCGTGCGCATGATCTTCGGGCAAGGGTTGATTCAGCTCGGCGTCGGGATGACGGTTGGTCTCGCGTTCGCGTTCGGCATCTCGCAGCTCATGAGGGTCGTGTTGTTTCAAGTCGAGCCGCGCGACCCGACGATCTTTGGCGGCGTTGCTGCCGTGCTGGTCGCCGTTGGGCTGATGGCGTGCTTCGTTCCGGCAAGTCGTGCGACGCGCGTCGATCCGCTCGTCGCGCTGCGGTCTGACTAGACGTCGCCTGCTGGCGCGTGACCGTCGGGAGACATATGCGTCTACGGGCTGGGCATGCGATTGGGTTGACGGCACCGCGTGTGGACGCTTACCTTCACAACCATGACAACGCGCGCCAAGAATCTCAATTGTGGCAATAATCGGAACTCCATGCGGAGATCTGGCTAGCACGCGTTGGTTGATTGGACGCGCGGCCCGCCAGAGCAAAGGCGGGCTTTTTTGTTGATGTCGCTGGAGTCGAACCATCGATGGGGCGTAGGTCAATTGGCAGACCGCCTGACTGTTAATCAGGAAGTTGTAGGTTCGAGTCCTACCGCCCCAGCTTCGCAAGCCGGGGGGTCACAACGCACTGCGCGTGTGGCCCTTGTCACTGCTGGTGCAAGCAATCGTTCGGGTTCCACCGGGTTGCACGCAGCGGAGATCCGGCCTAAACCGTGGCCGAGTTACCGCCGTTATCACGTTCGCCGAAACTACGGCGTTCGCTCGCAGCCGGTCCCGGACATTCGGCGCCGCCATTTGAATCAATTTGAAAGCGGGCGTCGAATGGAAAACGACTGGCTTAGCATGCTCTCTCCCGAGGGCTGTTTGCTGATCCTCACGTTCTCGCTCGGGAGGTAGCGGAGTCGCGCGAACAACCAGCCGCTCCCTGAGATATTGAGCGAGATGTTGCTTGAGCCACTCTTGCAACTCCGCACGACGGACAGCCTCGAGCGGGAGATCGGCCATTCGAACGAACTCGAGATGCCTGCCGTTCTTCCCACCTCGAACGACGAGTGTACCACGCGCGAGAGGATTGCGGCCTAGAGCTCGCGCTGAATCTCCGCACGTGCCGCCTGCGGAGATTCAATTCGGTGACCCTTCGCAGCACCGATACTCATGCTTATTCCGCTCGGAGCGCCAGCAACGGATCCATTGCTGCCGCGCGCCGCGCAGGAATCCAACTCGCGAGCAACGCGGCCGTCGCGAGAAGCGCCGCTGCACCAACGAACGCGACGACGTCAGTCGGCGGAACCCCGAACAAGAACGACCCGAGCACGCGCGTTGCGACCAGCGCCGCTGCCGCGCCGACCAACACCCCCAGCGCCGCAGTGCGCATTCCCTGGCGCATGATCATACGAAGTACCGCCCAGCGGTCGGCACCGAGCGCAACGCGAATGCCGATCTCACGGGTGCGCTGCGCTACGCTATACGCAAGCACTCCATAAATCCCGAGCAGCGCAAGCAGCAACGCCACGATGCCGAGGATGCCGGTGATCCAGAGCGCGAACTGCTGCGGGAAGAGTGAAAACGCCACCTGGTTGTCCATCGTGCTCTGGTCGAGCACTGGCAGGCGCGGATCGAACTGCGCGACGAGCCGCTTGAGTTGCCCGGAAAAGTGCCCGGTGCTGGACATACGCACGAACAGATTGGTTTGCGGACGATAGTACTGCGACATCGGCACATACACAAAGTTGATCGGCGGGTCGTCGAGCGCGCGGTACTTCGCATCGCGAACCACGCCG
>JAICYT010000096.1 GCA_025934075.1 Gemmatimonadaceae bacterium | reverse complement strand
CTCAAATCCAACTTCTCAGATTCCCGCGCGCCCTCGGTCCCACGCGCGTTCATCTCATTGAGTGACTGCGCCGGGGTGAGCGCCGTATACGGCCGAAGGTCGGGAGTGTCCGCCCAGATGTCGCGTAGCGGGCGACCGAAATAATCGTACTGCGACATCGATTGGAGACCCAAAATCTCTTCGATCGTGCGCAGCACGTCGGTGGTGTTGGCGAACCGATGAACGACGCCCGGTCGCGAGTACGCCGAGATCACGAACATCGGAGATCGATGCATGTCGACGTGATCGGCCCCGTTCTGCGCGTCGTCCTCGAGCACGAAGACAACGGTGTTCTTCCAATACGGTGATTTGGACAGCGCCTCGATCATCCGGCCGAGCGCGAGATCATTGTCCGCGAAAGCCGCGCGTGGCGTTGGACGCCCAGCCATCGCGCCGGACGTGTGATCGTTCGGCAAACGAATCAGCTCCAACGCCGGCATGTTTGCGCTCTGCACGAACTGCTGAAACTCAGCGATCCACACGTCCGCCCGATGCTGATCGCGAATCGTGAGCTCGAAGCCCGGGTACAGCGGATTGGTGTGCGTGCGCAAGAACGGCTTGTTTCCGCGATAGCCCGGCGGCAATGAATCCGGCGAACGCGGCCCGGTCGTCACCACGAACTCGCCGTAGTTGCGAAACGTGATGCCTTTCCTTTCCGCGAGATTCCAAAGGTATCCGCTCGCCGGCTCGGCGACGTCGTCGTCGGGAATGTGATTCGCCCCGAACCCGCGGTTGGTTCCCTCGTAGTCGTAGGTGCGCCCGCGGCCCGAGTAGTTCGACGGAACGGTCTTCTCCAAATAGTCGGTCGCGTACGCAGCCGTAGACCAGTTGTGGCCATCGGGGCTGACCTCGGCGTTCACGAAGAATCGATCGAACAAGCCGAATCGATCGGCGATCGCATGATGGTTCGCCGAGACCGCGCGCGGGAAGAAGATGAGCGACGAATCGCCATCGCCTTGCTTGTCGTCGCCCAGCACCTGGTCGTAGGTGCGGTTCTCTTTGATGATGTAGATGACGTGCTCGAACGGTGGATAGCGATGCTGGCGAGCTGCGTCTTTCCAGCCATTCGCCGCAACCACGCGATCAGTGAACTGCGCGAGGGCGCTGCCACTCGTCTGCGTCAGCGGAATTCGCATCAATCCGCCGCTCAGCAGGTTGAGACTGTATTGCTCCGTTCGACCAACGGCGGGATTCGGGCCGTGCGGATTGGCGACCGAGCCTTTTCCCTTGCCGCTCGCAACGATTATGGCGTTGCCAAGCTGCACGAGTGATGTCGGATACCAGCCAGTCGGAACGCGGCCGGCAAGCTTGTCGTCGCCATGGGCCGCGGCGACGTTCGCTGTCGCCGTCGCGAGATTGAATATGCCCACCGCATTTGCGTCAGCTTCGGCGACGAACAACCGGGTTCCGTCGGCGGAGAGGGCGAGCGCATTCGGCGTTGCGCCTTCGTTCGGTCCCGCGGGCGGCGGATCGAGCAATCGTGAGATCACGCGCTCCGTCTTCGTATCGAGGACCGCAATGTGGTCGGTGCTGCCCGACGCGACGAACAAGCGCGATC
This sequence comes from Gemmatimonadaceae bacterium, assembly GCA_025934075.1. GTDB lineage: Bacteria > Gemmatimonadota > Gemmatimonadetes > Gemmatimonadales > Gemmatimonadaceae > JAQBQB01. The sequence goes on along the minus strand of JAICYT010000096.1, from coordinate 13,749 downwards.
CATCGGCGTTGAGCGCGAGCGCGGACGGGTGTCGCGCTACGTCGAGGCATTTCCCTGGATCGAGCCAGCCATTCGTGGTTTCATGAAAGACGCACACCGTGTTGCCGCCCCACGTCGAGACGTACACGGTGCCCTGCTTATCGACGACCACGTCGTATGGATAGCGGCCGGTGGGGAAACGCTGACGCACCGAGTGCGCGGCAATGTCCACCACCGCGAGCGAATCTCCGAGATTCTCGGCGACATACAACGTGCGACCGTCTGTCGAGAGCGCGAGACCAGCGGGATAGCGACGTCCATCAGCGCGCGGCGCTTTTGCCGCCAGCACCAGACTGTCGTCGAGCGTCGCGTGGCCTGCTTCCCACTTGTAGTGATAGACGACGTCTCCATTTCCGCCCGACGAATACAACGAGTGACCGTCGGCGGAAAAGACGAGACCGACGAACGCAGACGCTTGTGGCAGGTCTTGCAGCACGCGACCGCTCACGGGCTCGACGACTTGAATTCCTTGCTTTCGATATCCGCTCAACAGGAGGACGACGCGATCACCTTCCGGCGACACGCGCATCGTGAGCGGCATCGGTCCAACCGTCGCTTGCGGTGCCGCGGGATCGAGCCGAACGCCCATCGGCAAGCGGGCGCCAAGGCCGGCTGACAACGAATCTCCGGCACGCGCGGCTTGCGGCGTTTGTTGGCGGCACGCAGTCGCAAAGGCGACAACCGGGAGGGACAGAGCGGCCCCAAAGACTGATCGGCGCATAGGGAGCGGGGAAAGGTGGCTCGCGTCGAGGATAATCGTCCCATTAAGATACTCCGATCAGTCGGCTCCGCACCCGTGTCGTCCGTTTCCCACCTCATCTTTCCCACCTTTTCTCTTGACGTCACACAATCGCGCCCGCTTGCGCTGGGCGCTTGTCCTTATAGCGTCCGGGCTGTTGATCGGTGGTCTCCAAGCGCCCGCGGCAGCTCAAGATTCAACGGGGGCACGCGCGGTACTGCCAGTCGAGGTGCATGGATTTTTGGAAGTCTACTATCGCGCTGGCGACCCCACGACGAAGGATGGGTATCGGCTGCGAAAAGCCGATCTGAAGTTCAGCGGCGACATCTCGCCGCACCTCCGCTGGCGCGTGACCTTCGATGCTTCGAAGGTCCTGACGGTCACGAAGACGGCCACCGAAATCGGCGACACCGTCGCGCTCAGTGATGCCGCCATCGACCAGCGAACGCGAATATTGCAAGACGCGGCGCTGACGTTGGCCGTCAATCACACCACGTCCATCGACGTCGGACAGCAGCTCGTTCCGCTCAGCTTGGAAGGAACGATCTCCACCGCCAACGTCGAGACCATTGAGCGATCGATGTTCATCGTCGAGCGATCGCGCGCCGTTGGCTTGGGTGATATTCGGGACATCGGTGTATCCGCGAACGGGACGTGGGCCGATGTTGTCGAGTATCACGCCGGTGTGTTCAACGAGACGGGCGAGTCGCAAGGGACGACGGACCCGAACGACCAGAAAGCGTTCATCGGACGCTTGGTCGTCCATCCGTCGATGCTTCAGGGATTTCAGATCGGAGGCTCGGGGGGATTTCAGGGCGGCCCTCCGGCGGCCAGGCGCGAACGGCTGGGCACCGAGGTGCAGTATCGCGACTCGTGGCTCACTCTGCGCGGCGAGACGATGGCCGCTCGCGATGCGCAGCTGCGCCGGTTCGGATGGTACACGCTCGCCGCGGTGAGGCCGACAGCGGCGTTGCAGCTGGTCGCGCGCTACGACGCGTGGGACCGCGATCGCACGCACGAGGTATCGATCGTCGATGCATTCGAGCGTCAGATCGTGGTCGGTGGTAGCTATCTCATCGACGGCACAGCGGCCAGATTCGTTGCCAACGTGGTCCGACAGACCTTTCCGAATGTCCAGAACGCCGGCAACGGTACATTTCTGCTGGTCGCGTTCGAGGCATCGTGGTGACGGCACGTGGTGACGGCACAGTGAGAGAATACGCATGGACCTTCGCATCGAGCATCTCTCGAAGACATACGGCAATGGGACGCGCGCGCTCAACGATGTCTCGCTGACGATTCCGCGCGGGATGTTCGGGCTCCTCGGCCCCAATGGGGCGGGGAAGTCCACGCTGATGCGGATCCTCGCCACGCTTCAGGAAGCGGATGCTGGATCGGTGCAGCTCGGCGACATCGACGTGCTCCGCGACAAGGACGCGGTCCGCCGCACACTCGGCTACCTGCCGCAGGAGTTCGGGCTCTATCCGAAGGTGACGGCCGAAGATCTTCTCGATCACTTCGCGATCTTGAAAGGCATCACCGATCGCGACGAACGGCGTCGCATCGTCGACGCGCTGTTCGAGCAGACGAACCTTCACGGCGCGCGCGGCCAGCAGCTCGGCGCATATTCGGGCGGCATGCGCCAACGGTTCGGCATCGCGGTCGCGCTCCTCGGTAAACCAGGCTTGATCATCGTCGACGAGCCGACCGCGGGTCTCGATCCGGCCGAGCGGGTCCGATTTCTGAATCTGTTGGCGGAGCTCGGCGAGAACGCCGTCGTGATTCTGTCGACGCACATCGTGGATGACGTGAGCGACCTGTGCTCGCGCATGGCAATCATCGATCGCGGCGAGATTCGACTGGAAGCCGAGCCAGCGACGGCAATCGCGGATCTCCACGAGAAAGTCTGGCAGCGTACCGTCGACCGCGCGGAGCTGGTTGAGTTTCAGCGAACGCATTCGGTGATCTCCACGAAGCTTGCCGGCGGCAAGACAATTGTCCGCGTCGTAGCCGAAGCGGAACCGTCGCCCGACTTCGAGCCGGCGGCCGCGACGCTCGAGGACGTGTACTTCGCCGCGCTCCGGAGAACGTCCGCGGCGGTATGACGCAGTTCGTCGCCATTCTCGCGTGGGAAGTCCGGTACTACCTGCGTCGCATCTCGACGTGGGTGTACTTCCTGATCTTCTTCGCGATGTCGTTCTTCTTCATGCTGGTCGCGGGCGGTGCGTGGCCCGAGCTGAACTTCGCCTTGGGCAGTGGCGGAAAGGTTCTGGCCAATGCGCCGTTCGCCCTCGCGTCGATCATTCCGGTGCTGTCGTTGTTCGGCGTATCGATCACCGCGGCGCTCGCCGGCAACGCGCTCTACAAAGACTATGAAGTGCGGGCCGATCCGCTCTTCTACACGATGCCAGTGAGCAAGGCCGCGTTCCTCGGCGGGCGTTTTGCCGGAACGCTCTTGGTCAACGTGATCGTCACCGCGGGGATTGGCATTGGTGCGCTCGTGGCGACGGTGTCGCCATGGGTGCAGGCCGACAAGCTCGGTCCATTCCGGGCGATGTCATACATCCAGCCGTACCTCGGCGTAGTGCTGCCGAATCTCGTCCTCACCGCGGCGATCTTCTTCGCGCTCGTCGCGTTGACGCGACAAATGTTGCCGAACTACGTCGGTGGCGCGCTCCTTTTGATCGGATACCTGCTTGCCGGAAGCTTGCTCGCCGACATCGACGACAAGCGCCTCGCTGGCCTCATCGATCCGTTCGGGCTGCGCGCGCAGTCCGCGCTCACGCAGTACTGGTCGATCGCCGAGAAGAACAGTCGCCTCGTCCCGATCACCGGTGTGCTCCTGGCCAATCGGCTCATCTGGCTCGGAGTGGCCGGGGCGATATTCGTCGTCGCATATCTCCGGTTCCGTTTTGCGCACACGCTGAACGATTCGGCAACAGGCAAGGGTGCCGCTGAGGGACCGCAGACCGCGGTCGCGACGGAAACAGTCGCCGAAACGCGAGCGATCCCAACACCGCTTGTCGGCGAAGAGTTGCTCGCGCCCGTGCGAATGACGGCGCTTCCCGCGACGACGCAACGGTTCGATGCGGCCGCGCGCTGGGTGCAGTTTCGTTCGGTGTTCAGCCGCTCATTCTGGCGAATTGTCCGCAGCCGATACTTCGGCGCGATCGTCGGCGGCGGCCTGCTCTACCTCGTCGTTGCCGCCCGCGCCGCTGGAAAATTGTTCGGGACAAACACGTGGCCGGTGACATACCAGATGGAGGCGGTTCTCAGCGGATCATTCGGCATCTTCATCCTCGTGATTACCGCGTTCTATTCGGGCGAGCTGGTGTGGGCCGAGCGTGACGTCAAGCTCAATCAGATCTACGATGCGACGCCCGTCGCGACGTGGGTGACCTTTCTCGCCAAGCTCGCCGCGCTGGCCGGCGTGATCCTCACACTGCTCGGCGTCACCATGATCGCCGGCATCGTCACGCAGGCCGCTCGCGGATACGACCGATTCGAGATTCCGCTGTATTTGGAGTCGTTGCTCGGTGTGCGGTTCATCGAGTACCTGCTGATTGCCGTGCTCGCGATGACGATTCACGTGTTGGTGAATCACAACTATCTCGGGCATTTGCTCGTCATTCTGTTCTACATCGGGCTTGGGTTGCTCTCGAGCCTCGGGCTCGAGCACGGCTTGTACCAGTTCGGGTCGGACTCCGGCACGAACTACTCGGACATGAATGGCTGGGGGCCGTATGTCTGGCCGTTCGTGTGGTGGAAGCTGTATTGGAGCGCCATCGCCGTTCTGATGCTCATCGCGGCTGACCTGTTGTGGGTGCGTGGCGAAGAGGCATCGGCCGGCGCGCGCTTGGCACTGGCGCGGCGGAGGTTTGTCGGCCGCGTCCGTTACGCCGCGGCGGGTGTTGGTCTGGCCGCGATCGGGCTCGGCGCATTCATATTCTATAACACGAACGTGCTGAACATCTACCGATCGAGCAAAGCCGAGCGGCGCCTGCGCGTCGATCGCGAGAAGCTGTACAAGCGGTTCGAGCATGTGCCGCAGCCGCGGATCACCGCGGTGACGGTCCAGGTCGATCTCTATCCGTCATCGGGCGACGCGGTCATCACGGGGCAATACGTGCTCCGCAACAAGACTGCGACGCCGATCGACTCGATCCACATCGCGATGGACGAGGATCTGGAGATCCGCCGGCTGGATTACGATCGGCCATCGAGACGCGTGCTGGTCGATCGGCCGCGCGACTACATCATCGATCGTCTGGATCGCCCGCTTGCGCCGGGTGATTCGATGCTGATGCGCTTTGCGTTGGGTCGCATGAAGCATGGATTTCCGAACGAGATTCGCGAGGTGGCGGTCGCCGGGAACGGCACGTTCCTCGAGAACATCAGCTTCATGCCCGAGATCGGCTACGATTCGCGCGCCGAGCTTCAGGATGAGGAAACGCGGAAGAAGCAGCATCTGCCACCGCGCGAGCGCATGCGTCCGCCCACAGACACGTCGGCGTGGTCGACGAACTACATCAGTCGCGATGCCGATTGGATCAGGTACGACGCGACCGTCAGCACCGATCCCGACCAGATCGCGCTCACCTCGGGCTATCTACAACGTGAATGGACCGCGAATGGCCGCCGGTATTTCCACTACACCATGGACGCGCCCATCATCAACCTCTGGGCGTTCCAGTCCGCGAAGTATGCCGTGCGACGGGACAAGTGGCACGATGTCGACATCGAAGTCGACTATCACCCGGCGCACGCGTACAACGTCGATCGCATGATCGATGCAGTGAAGAAGTCGCTCGACTACTACACGACAAACTTCGGGCCCTATCAGTTTCATCAGTTGCGGATCGTGGAGTTTCCGCGGTATGCGACCTTTGCGCAGTCGCTGCCCAACACCATCCCGTTCTCCGAGGCGATCGGTTTCATCGCGCGCGTCGAAAGTCCCGACGACGTCGACTATCCGTTCTACGTGACATCGCACGAAGTCGCGCACCAGTGGTGGGCGCACCAGCTCGTCGGCGCCGACGCGGAAGGATCCACCATGCTCTCCGAGACGCTCGCGCAATATTCGGCGCTGATGGTCATGGAGAAAGAGTTCGGCCCCGCGAACATGCGGAAGTTTCTCGAGTATGAGTTGAACAGCTACCTCACCGGACGCGGCGCCGAGCGTCGCAAAGAGGTGCCGCTCGAGCTCGTGGAGAACCAGCCGTACATCCACTACAACAAAGGGTCGCTCGTCATGTACGCGATGCGCGATTACATCGGCGAGGATCGGATGAATCGCGCCATCCGCGGTGTGCTCGACGCGACCAAGTTCCGTGGGCCGCCGTATCCCGTGTCGCTCCAGCTTGTCGATTCGCTGCGTGCCGCGACACCTGACTCACTCAAGTACTTGATCGCCGACCTGTTCGAGAACATCACGCTGTATGAGCTGAAGACGGATTCCGTCGTCGCCAACCCAGCGCCCGGTGGCGGGTACGCGGTCGACCTCTACATCAACGCGAAGAAGCTCCGCGCCGACAGCGTCGGAAAGGAGACGCAGCAACCGATGAATGACTGGATCGACATCGGCGTGTTCGATCGGGCTCCGGCGAAGCGCGATCCCAAGATCGATGAAAAGGTCGGCATCCCGATCTATCTGCAGAAGCACAAGATCACGTCTGGGTCGCAGAAGGTCAGCGTCGTGGTCGACCGAAAGCCGTATCGCGCCGGTATCGACCCGCTGCATAAGCTCATCGATCGCGTGACGACCGATAACACTACCGGCGCGCGAGTTCGAGCGACTGCGACGATTCCGAGAGCGAAAGCGTCGCCTCGATGATTCGCGGGTTTGGCGGCGCCTTCGTATAGTACCAATTGGACATTCACCTGGATCTACTCGCATGCAGATCGCCGATTGGTTTTCGACGCTGCCCGTGACGCGCACGCTCGCCGCGGCGAGCGTGATCGCGCTGGCGCCGGTCGTGCAACATCTTCCATCGCCGGCCCCGATCGCCGCGCGACCGGCCTTCTCCGAGCCGTCGTTGTCGCCCGACCGCCGCGAGATCGCGTTCGTGTCCGGCGGTGACATCTGGACCGTGCCCGTGTCGGGTGGCGAGGCCCGGCTGCTCGTCTCCCACGCCGCATACGACTCGCGTCCACTCTATTCGCCCGACGGAACCCGACTCGCATTTCAGTCGACGCGCACCGGCAATGGCGACATCTACGTCTTGACGCTCGCGAACGGCGAGCTTACCCGAATCACGTTCGACGACGTCGCCGAACAATTGGACGCATGGTCGCGCGATGGGCAGTGGCTTTATTTCTCGTCCGGCAGCAAGGACGTGAATGGGATGAGCGACATCTATCGCGTGCATCCCGCGGGCGGCACACCGATGGCCGTCAGCGCGGATCGATTCACTCAGGAGTACTGGAGTGCGCCGTCGCCGACCGATCCGAATACGATCGCGTTCACCGGCACGGGTCGCACGATCACCGATTGGTGGCGACATGGTCATAGCCACATCGATGAGAGCCAGATCTGGGTCGCCCGCATTGGCGGTGCCACTCCGCAGTACGAAGCGCTGACCAAGGATGAAGCGCGCGACGCATGGCCGATGTGGAGCGCCGATGGCAAGACGGTGTACTACGTCTCCGATCGTAATGGAACGGAGAACGTGTGGACGAGACCGATCGGTGGGGGCGACGCGCACCCCATCACGACGTTCACCAGCGGGCGTGTCGTCTGGCCAACCATCTCGTACGACGGCAAAGCGATTGTCTTCGAGCGAAACTTCGCCGTCTGGTCGGTCGACGTCGCCAGCGGAAAAACGTCCGAGGTTCCGATCTCATTGCGCGGGGCCAGCTCATCCACCGTCGCAGAGCATCGGTCGCTGACCACTGGCTTCCAATCGCTCGTCCTGTCACCCGACGGAAAAAAGATCGCCTTCTCGGCGCACGGTGACATCTTCGCCGCGTCGGCTAAAGATGGCGGCGACGCGACGCGCGTCACGACGACGCCGGAGCTCGAGAGCCAACCGGCATGGGCGCCCGACAGCCGACGACTTGCGTACGTCTCGAGCCGGGCCGGCGCGTCACAGATCTTCGTCTATGACTTCGGAACGCGTGCCGAGACGCAGCTCACGGACGGCACGCTCAATGACCTCAGCCCGACGTGGTCGCCCGACGGCAAGTCGATCGCCTTCGAGCGCGGCGCGAAGGAAGTGCACGTCATCGACGTCGCGAGCAAGCGAGACCGCACACTCGCGACCGGCGAATTGGGCTTTTCGCCATTCCCACCGAACCATTCCATCGCGTGGTCGCCGGACGGACGCTGGCTCGCGTATCTGAGCGGCGGCGAAGGGGCATTCCAGAATCCTTATGTGATCCCGATCGCCGGCGGCACGGCGAAGCCCGTCGCTTTCCTGCCCGACGCCTTCGGTGGATCTGTCGTGTGGAGTCCCGACGGAACGTATCTGCTGTTCGACACGTCGCAGCGCACGGAAGACGCGCGCATCGCGCGCGTCGATCTGATCCCCAAGACGCCGCGATTTCGCGAAGATCAGTTTCGCGATCTCTTTCAGCAACCCAATCGCCCCACTACGCCGACGGACTCACCGGCGCCACCGGCCCCGCAATCGGCTCCGCGAGACACCGCGACGCCCCGCGCTGATTCGGCCCGCGCTACCGGTCGCAAACTGACCGAGGTCGTCTTCGAGGACATTCGGCGGCGCGTCAGCTTTCTCCCGCTTGGCTTGGACGCCGGCGCCGTCACGATTAGTCCCGACGGTAAGACCGCGCTCATTCAGGCGAGCGCGGCGGGCCAAACCAATCTGTACACCTTTTCGCTCGATGCGCTGTCATCGCAGCCGCAAGTTGCGCGGCAACTGACGTCGACGGCCGGCTTCAAGAGCAGCGCACAGTTTTCGCCGGACAGCAAAGAGGTGTACTACCTCGAGAACGGGCGGATCAACGTCGTCAACGTCGAGTCGCGTCAGACGCGGACGGTCAACGCGACCGCGGAGCTCGATGTCGACTTCGCGCGCGAGAAGCTCGCCGTCTTTCACCAGGCATGGAGCGTCCTCGCCGAAAATTTCTTCGACCCGAAGATGAACGGCGTCGACTGGAAGGGCGTCGAAGCGCAGTATGAGCCGTACGTTGCGGGAGCCCAGAGCACCGAGGAATTGCGGCGCATCATGCGCTTCATGGTCGGCGAGCTGAATGCGTCTCACTCCGGCGTCAACGGCCCCACGTTCTCGCCGCAGTTGCAGGTCGGCCGACTCGGATTGCGCTTTGACCGCGGCGCCTACGAAACCGGCGGTGCGCTGCGCGTCAGCGAAGTCGTCTCTCTCAGCCCGGCGGCGTTGGCCGGCATCAAGCCAGGCGAGTATCTGTATTCCGTCAACGGCGCGCGCATCGGCGCGCGAACCAATCTCGATTCGTTGCTTCTCTATACGATTGGTCGCCGGGTCGAGCTGTCGATCAGCGCGAACGCGGGCGGGAGTGAGCGGCATGTCGTCGCCGTGTTGCCGGTCAACGTTGCCACCGAGCGCGGGCTGATCTATCGCGATTGGGTGGAGAGCCGCCGCGCATACGTCGCCAAGATCAGCAACGGTCGACTGGGCTACGTGCACATGCAGGACATGGGGGCCGGCTCCCTCGACCAGCTGTACATGGATCTCGACACTGAGAACAGGCATCGCGACGGCGTCGTGATCGACATTCGCAACAACAACGGCGGCTTCGTCAATCCCTACGCGATCGACGTGTTCGCTCGCCGTGGTTACTTGCAATTTACCCCGCGCGGATTCGGCACCGTTCCCGGCCGCTCCATCCTTGGCCAGCGTGCACTCGAGAAGCCGACGGTGCTCGTCACCAACATGCACTCGCTCTCCGATGCGGAGGATTTCACGGAGGGCTATCGCGCCTTGAAGCTTGGCCCAGTCGTCGGCGAGCCGACCGCGGGTTGGATCATCTTCACGTCGGACGTCGGGCTGCTCGATGGATCGTCGAGCGTTCGTCTGCCATTCATTCGCATTACCGACACGCACGGAAAGGATATGGAGATGCATCCGCGGCCGGTGGACGTGTTGGTGCAGCGACCCGTTGGAGAGAGCTACACCGGACGCGATTCACAGCTCGACGCGGCCGTTGCGGAGCTGCTCAAGCTGACGACGAAAACTGGAGCACAATGATCGTACGCAACCGTGTCCTGGCCGAATCTCTGATGCGCGCGACCACTCGAGTCGCGGCAATCGCTGCGGCGATCGGTTGTGCCGCGTCGATAGCCGGCGCGCAGCGTCAGATCCCGGTGGCCGTCCAGCACAGCTTCGATTTAGTCCGGCCGCTGTTCGACGGACAGCGCGCATTCGATCAGACGGCGTTCATGGACCAATATTTCCGGTGGCCAGGCAACACCGGCTTCAACGCGAGCATTCACCGCGTCGAGGGAATTCTAAAGGCCGCCGGCTACGTCGAAGAGTCGTCGGCAAAGCCTGGCGACATCTTGACGTATCGTATCGAGCACCGGCCAATGCGCACGCCGGCATGGGAGCCGGTTGATGCGACCGTGACGATTGCCGGCGAGAAGGAGCCTGTGCTGCGTTTCGCCACCAATCGCAACATGCTGGCGATCAATTCGTTTTCGACGCCCGACACCGGCGTGTTGGCGCAAGTCGTCGATGTGGCCAAAGGCACCGCCGCCGACTACGACAAGGCGTCGGTGAGCGGAAAGATCGTGCTCGCTGAAGGCAACGTTGGCCGCGCGTTCGGCGACGCCGTTCAGAAACGCGGCGCCATCGGCGTGTTCGCGTACAACATGCCGGCATACACGCAGCCTGCCGTGCACACGCATTCCATCCAATTCGGATCGATCGCGTACGACAGCGTCAAGAAGAGCTGGGGCATGCCGATCTCGCGCGACGCACTCGACCGTCTCCGCGCGGCCATCGTGAAAGGTCCAACGATGGTTCGCGTTCGGACGGCATCGAAGATGTATCCGTCAGACGAATTGACGCTCGTCGCCGAAGTGCACGGGAGCACGGCGCCACGCGAGCGGTTCGTCCTCAGTGCGCATGTGCAGGAGCCGGGCGCAAACGACAACGCGTCGGGTGTCGGCGACCTGAGCGAGATGGCGCGCGTGATGGGAACGCTCGTTCGCAACGGATCGCTGCGGCCCAAGCGTACGATCACGATGCTGTTCGGCCTCGAGATCACGCAGACGAGAAACTTTCTCGCGGACGACTCGGTGCGGACACGCGGCGTGCGCTGGGGACTGAGCCTCGACATGACCGGCGAGGACACCAAGAAGACGGGTGGCACGTTTCTGATCGAGAAGATGCCTGACCCGTCGGCGATCTGGACCCGCGGCGACGATCACCATAGCGAATGGGGCGGCAGTCCCGTCACGAAGGCGCAGCTCGTTCCACACTACTACAACGATTACTTGCTCGCCCGTTGCCTCGATCAGGCGTCGACGACGGGCTGGGTCGTGCGCACGAATCCGTTCGAGGGTGGCAGCGACCACACGCCGTTCCTGCAGTTCAAGAAGCCCGGCGCGTTGTTCTGGCATTTTACCGACGTCTACTACCACACTGACGGAGACCGAATCGACAAGGTCTCGGTTTCCGAGCTGACGAACGTCGGCAACGCGGCGCTCGCCGCGGTTCTCACTCTCACTTCGGCCGATGGCGAGACCGCGCGCGAGCTCGTCGCCGAGATTGAACGTGCTGCACTTGCCCGACTCGATACCGAGCTCGCGTTGAGCCGCGCAGCGTTGGCGGCCGGCGGCGATCGCGCGAAGGAAACCGACATCCTGCGCACCTGGACCGACTATTACGTCGCCGCGCTGCACACGATGACCGACATCGAAGTCGGAGGTTCGTCGCCCGAGACCGTTGCGGCGATCGACGCAGCGGCGGCGCGAGTGAAACAGGGTGGCGAGCAGCGGCTCGCGACGATCGCACGTTGACCGCACTCTGCGCGTGGCTCACGGCGCACGGATCGAGCTGCCTCGAGCTCGTCGCCGTGCTGTTTGGCATCGTGAGCGTGTTCTTGAGCGTGCGCGAGAAGATTTGGAGCTGGCCCACGGCGCTCGTGAACGTCGCGCTCTACTTCGTGCTCTTCTACGAGACAGGCCTGTACTCCGACATGGGATTGCAGGCGGTCTACTTCGTTCTCTCCCTTTACGGTTGGTATGAGTGGCTGTACGGGGGCGCGGGACGCACGACGCTCACCGTGTCGCGAACGCCGCCGCGCCTCTGGGCCATCCTCATCGCGATCGCCATCGTATTCTGGGCGATCCTCGGCAGATTGACGTCGGGGTTGCCCGGCGTCGCGCTACCGTACGTCGATGCCGCGACCGCGACGACGAGCCTCGTCGCGCAGTACATGATGACGCGCAAGCTGCTCGAGAACTGGGCACTCTGGATCGCCGTCGACGTCGTCTACATCGGCATGTTCATCTTCAAAGGTCTTTACCTCACTGCCGGGAATTACGCCGTGTATCTCGGACTCGCGGTGCTCGGGCACATCGCGTGGAAGCGGTCGCTCGCCACTTCGATGACAGCGCCGGTCATCGCGTGATTCGCATTGTGCTCACCGGCTCAGAATCGACGGGCAAGACGACGCTCGCCGGCCAGCTCGCGGAGCATTACAAGGCGGACATCGTCCCCGAGTTCGTCCGCTCGTACGCGGAAAAGAAAGGTGGCATGATCGAGTTCGGCGACCACGGCCCGATCGCACGCGGACAAATGTCTCTCGAAGATGAGCTCATCGCGCGAGGAACCCACCTGCTCGTGCAAGACACCGATCTGCTCAGCACCGTCGTGTACTGCAAACACTACTTCGGACAATGCCCGCCGTGGATCGAGGCCGCCGCTGCCGCGCGCCGGCCCGATCTCTATCTGCTTTGCGAGATCGATCTCGACTGGGTCGCTGACGGTGTGCGCGACCGCGGCCACATGCGCGACGAGATGCAGCAACTTTTTCGCGACGCGGTACTCGCATCAGGCGTTCCGGCCGCGACGATCACAGGCGTTGGGGGCGAGCGCCTCGAGCGAGCGATCGATGCGATTGATGCACTGCAATTACAGGGTGGAGGGTGGAAGGCGGAGGGTTGAGGAAAGGTTGGTGGTGCGCTTCGCCCGCCACTGATGTACGAGCTTCGAGTATCCACTCCGTCATGAATTGCTCTGAAGCAGCGCGGAGCGCCGCGAACCTTCCCTCGACCTCGACCCTCAGGCCTCAACCCTGCTTTCTATGCGGCTCACCGCTCGCCCGAACACCACACGGATTCGCAGAAACAAGAAGATCGCCACCACCGCCAGCGACGCCACGAATCCCCACCAGAGTCCCGCCGCGCGCAGATCGGTGCGAAAGCCGAGATACGCACTCACCGGCACGCCGATCAGCCAATATGCCGCGAGCATCGTCACCAGCGGAGCCGTCGTATCGCCAGCGCCGCGCAGAACTCCGGCCCCGACGGCTTGTCCGCCGTCGAAGACCTGAAACACACCGGCGATCGGAATCAGCACTGACGCGAGCGCAACCACGCGCGCGTCGCCCGTGAACGCGTGCGCCAATAGTCGAGGGAACATCAAGAAGGCGAGACCGGTGAGCGTCATGAACCCGACGCCGCAAAGATAGCCAGACCGGATCGCCGCTCTCGCCCGCGCGTCGTCCCGCGCGCCGATCGCGTGGCCAACACGCACAGCCACCGCGGATCCGACGCCGAGCGGTACCATGAACGTCAGCGCGGCCAGCGTAATCGCGATCTGATGCGCGGCCATCTCCAATGTGCCGAGCACGCCCATCAACAATCCAATCGCGCCGAACGCGCCCACTTCCAATGCTTGCTGTCCGCCGATCGATGCTCCGATGCGCAGCATGCGCCGGAGCGGCGGCCATTCGGTGATGCCCGCTCGAACTGGAACGAGGTTGGGCCGGAGCTCCGGCCAGGCGACGACCAAGAGCAGGATCAT
>JAICYT010000272.1 GCA_025934075.1 Gemmatimonadaceae bacterium | reverse complement strand
GGACGGCTGGGGCGAGGGGTGACGTCAACGCAATGAGATTTCTCGTATGGGGCGCGGGTGCCATCGGTGGCACGATGGGCGCGTACCTCGCGCGCGCCGGACACGACGTCACGTTGGTTGATGCCGTTGAGGAGCACGTCGCCGTCATCAACGATCGTGGGCTCCGCATCACCGGTCCAATCGCGGAGTTCACCGCGCGCATGCCTGCCTCCACCCCCGATGCCATTGCCGGTGACTGGCGGACGATCATTCTTGCCACGAAGGCGCATCACACTGAAGGTGCCACGCGGGCGCTGCTGCCTCACCTGAGTCGCGACGGGTGCGTAGTCTCTGCGCAAAATGGGCTCAATGAGATCGCTATCGCCGAGATTGTCGGAGTCGGGCGCACGGTTGGCGCGTTCGTGAACTTCGGTGCCGACTACATCGAGCCGGGCGTCATCCACTATGGTGGTCGCGGGGCCGTGGTCGTGGGAGAGATTGACGGCCAAACGACGTCTCGCGTCAACGACATTCGTGATGCGTGGCTCGACTTCGACGATCGAGCGATCGTCACGTCCAACATTTGGGGATATCTCTGGGGCAAGGAAGCGTACGGCGCGATGCTGTTCGCGACGGCACTCACTCATGAGTCGATCGCCGATGCGCTCGGGAACGTCAAGTATCGAGACGTCTACATCGGGCTCGCGCGCGAAATTCTGGCGGTCGCCGGGGCGCGCGGCGTAAGGCCGGAAGCATTCAACGGGTTCGACCCCGCGGCGTATCTGGCGTCAGCTGGTTCCGACGCCGCCATACGCTCTCTTGCCGATCTCGTCGCCTTCAATCGCCGATCGGCCAAGACTCACAGTGGAATCTGGCGCGATCTCGCCGTGCGCAAACGACCAACGGAGGTCGATGCGCAGCTAGGCATCGTCGTAGCGCTTGGTCGCGACGCTGGCGTGGCGACTCCACTCACCGAACGACTCGTCGAGCTGATTCACGACGTCGAGAGCGGCGCGCGCACGCAGTCACTGGATACACTGGACGAGCTTGCATCCAGTCGTTCGGCGACGATTGCGAAATGAATATCACGTTCAACGGCAAGACGGCCATCGTGACCGGCGCTGCGCACGGTTTTGGACGCGCGATCAGTCTCGCGCTGGCCAGTCGCGGTGCGAACGTTTGGGCATGCGACGTCGTTGGAGACGAGGTGCTCGAGACCGAGCGGCTGTGTGTGGCGGGCGGAGGAACGTGTGTCTCGCGCGTCGTTGACGTCACCGACAAGACCGCAGTCGACGGCTTCGTCGGCGACGCGTTGGACGAGACTGGCCGCATTGATGTCTTAGTGAACAACGCCGGAGGCGTGCTTGGCCAGGTGGGTCGTCCGCTCGAAGAGGTATCGCAACTCGAATGGCAGAAGATCTTCGATGTCAACGTGACCGGCGCGTTCCTGCTCTCGCAAGCCGTGGCGCCGGCGATGAAGTCTGCGCGCAGCGGGCGCATCATCAACATTTCGAGTGGCGCCGGGCTCGGCGTCAGCCTCACTGGAATTCAGGCGTACGCGTCCGCAAAGGCGGCGCAGATCGGACTGACGCGGCAGCTCGCGCATGAGCTGGGACCGTGGGGCATCACGGTCAACAACATCGCGCCGGGCTTCGTTCGCTCCAATCCAGCCACCGAGCGTCAGTGGGAGTCATACGGTGAAGAAGGACAGCGTGCGCTGGTCGATCGCATCGCGCTCAAGCGATTGGGCACGCCAGATGACATCGCACATGGTGTTCTCTTCTTCGCGTCGGACTTCGCGGGCTGGATCACTGGCCAGGTGATTTCAATCGACGGTGGGAAATGACGGCCGATCCAAACGAGAGCCTTCAAAAGGTTCTTACCTATCTCGAGAAACATCGCGATCGGATATTGGCCGACCTGCTCGAATTCGCCACGATCCCGAGCGTGAGTACAGATCCCGCGCACGCGTCGGATGTTGGCGCGGCGGCGACGTGGGTCGCGAACGAGCTTTCATCGGCCGGACCGTTTTCCGTGCAAACGATTCCGACGACCGGGAATCCTGTCATCTATGGCGAGTGGCTCGGTGCGCCTGGACGACCGACGGTCCTGGTGTACGGGCACTACGACGTACAGCCGCCCGACCCTTTAGAGAAGTGGCAGAGCGCGCCATTCGCTCCGACGCTTCGCGACGGCCGAATCTACGCGCGCGGCGTCTCGGACGACAAAGGACCGATGCTCATCCCTATCAAGGTCGCACAAGCGTTCTTCGCTGAGACCGGCGCGTTGCCGGTGAACGTGAAGTGCATGTTCGAGGGGGAGGAAGAAATCGGCAGCCCGAGCCTCGATGATTTCATCGGGCAGCGTAAGACACTGCTGGCCGCCGACTTCGTGTTGTCCGCGGACGGTGCGATGTGGCGGGTCGACGTTCCCTCGTTGACGGTTGGCAGTCGCGGTCTCGCGGGGCTCGAGATCACGCTGACGGCGGCGGCGAAGGACCTGCACTCCGGGCGGCACGGCGGCGCGGTCGCCAACCCATTGCATGCGATGGCGCGACTGATCGCGTCGCTGCACGACGACAACGGTCGCGTCGCGGTTCGTGGATTCTATGACAACGTTCGGGACTTGTCGACGGCGGAGCGCGCCGCCATCGCGGCACTTCCATTCGATGATGCCATGTATCTCGCACAGGTCGGCGCGCCCGCGACCTTCGGCGAATCAGACTATTCGACGCTCGAACGCCAGTGGACGCGACCCACGCTCGAGGTCAACGGTATGTGGGGCGGCTACGAAGGACCCGGCAGCAAGACCGTCATCCCGACTGAAGCACGCGCGAAGATTACATGTCGTCTCGTGCCCGATCAGGATCCGCACGAGATCATTGGGCTGGTCACTCGGCATCTCGAGTCGCACGTTCCGCCGGGAACGCGGATGACAATTTCACCCGGTGACCACGGCGCACGCGCGTACTCGATACCACCGGATCACTTCGCGCTGCGCGCCGCCGACGAGGCGCTCCAGGCGGTGTACGGCGCGCGGCCATTGCGCGTTCGCATGGGCGGCACGGTTCCAATCTCCGAACTGTTTGCGCGCCACATGGGACTGGACACCGTGTTCTTCTCTTTCTCGACCGCCGACGAGGATTTTCACGCGCCGAATGAGTTCTTTCGCGTGCATCGCCTGTACGAAGGCCTCGAAGCATGGGCGCGGTGCTGGAAGCTGCTCGGCGACGCGACGCTTCCCCGGCTAGTGTCATC
>JAICYT010000194.1 GCA_025934075.1 Gemmatimonadaceae bacterium | reverse complement strand
CTTCTCCGCAAACGCCGCCGAGCGCAGGTCTTCGCGGGCGACCGGTCGCGGCACCATGTAGTCGCCGGGTGGAATCGCGAGGGGACGCAGTGCGTCCATGACCGCGTCCTCATTGGGCATTCGGGCGTAGTCGTGCTTGTGCCACGGCGACAACATGTGAATGACGGAGCTGGCAAGAAAGACGAGCACTGCAGACAACAAAATCGGTAGCCACAGCGCGCTGAGCCCGGTCATTGGAACCTCGAGGACGGCGAGGGGAGGGAAGCCACCATCGTGAACTTCCCTCGATTCTACGCCTCCAAGCCCGTTGTCGATACGGGCGCTCCGGAAACCGCTTTACGGATTCGGTTTCTTGACTTCGGCTTTGGCGTCCTTGCCGGCCGCGGTGAGATCGTTGTGCGCTTTGCTCGCGTGCTTCTTCACGCTGTGCTTTGCTTTCGCAGCAACGGTCTTGCTCGTGTGACTGACCGATTTGGCCGCTTTCCCTACGTCGCCGCCGACGGTGTGAATGCCAGTTGCGCCGCCAAGCTCGGCTTTGGTTTCGTTGCCGGCTTTCTTGAGCGTGTGATGCGTCGCGCTACCGGCGTCCTTGGCCCCCTGCTTGACCGCATTGCCGGTCTTCTTCAGCACGTGGTGCGTTTGGTCCGCCGCCTTCTTGACTGGATCTTGTCCCATTGCTGGCGCGGCGAGCAGCGCGCTCAACCCGGCAACAGCAAGAAGATATTGAACTCTCATGTTGGCACAGCTCGGTGTTCGGCCCTCTACCTCATCCGTCGCGGGCTCTGGCCGAAGGCCGCGGCGGGCTCATGCGAGCACTTCCTAAATGCTCACTAGTGCAAGAGGCGGGCTTAGCGAGTGTGCTCTGCGGTACGACTCTCGGCGTTTGCCGATCAGTACGTCTGCGCCTGGAACTGAGCCGCGCCCTCGCTACTCAGTAGTACCCAGAGACTGTACACTCCGAGGATAGTGCCGAGCGGAAAGCGAATCAGCTCAAAGACCGCGAGGACGATCGTCAATGTTCGCGCCCACGGCCGGAACTTGAGCAATCCATAGCCGGCGACGAGTCCGGGAAGCGAGAGAAGTGCAATGAAGGCCGCCGCGAACGCGCCGCCGAATCCGGCCCCCAACATTCCCATCACACTGCCCGAGAAAAGCGCACCGACCATCGATCCGGCGAACACGAGGAAAGCCATACACAGTCCCAGTGCGCCGTATATGAGATGCAGCCAACCAAGTATTCGGACGTGCGTCGACATGGAATCTCCGGGGAGGAACAGTTAGAGATCGATCGCGCGAGACCGTAGATTATGGCACCGAACATAAAGAGGCCGCAATGGATCGACGCGCGTTCGTGCACTCACTCACCGCTGCCTTCGCCGGTGCGTCGCTCGTCCGACGCACGATACCGGGTCGCGCTCGGTTGGACCGCATTGGCCTCGAGCTGTATTCGGTGCGAGACGCCATGCGTCGAGATCCTGAGCGAACGCTCGCGGCGGTCCGCGCAATTGGCTACAACGACGTCGAGCTCTTGTGGTCGTTCGGGAATTTTGGTCGAACACCGCAACAGGTTCGAGCGACCCTCGACCATGAGGGACTCCGCGCGCCGTCGGCGCACATAGCGCCGGAGATCATCGTCACCGACTGGGACCGTAGCCTCGACACCGCGAAGATGCTCGGCCATGAGTATCTCATCGTGCCCAGCCTGACCGCGGACACGCAGCGTTCACTCGATGCGTGGCGCGCGTGGGCCGACAAGTTCAACGTCGCCGGCGCCGCGGCGCGGCGTGCCGGGATTTGGCTCGCGTTCCACAACGAGCCCGACCACATGAAGCCGATCGATGGCATCGTGCCGTACGACGTCTTTCTCGAGCGCACCGACCCGTCGGTTGTCCGCCTGCAGCTCGACATCGGCAACATGGCCCAAGGCGGCGGAGATCCGTTTCGCTATCTGGGGCGTCATCGCGACAGGTATTGGAGTTTTCATATCAAGGATGTCGTCGCCGACCGCTCGCACGATACGGAGCTCGGCAAAGGTGCGCTGGACATTCGCCGTTTCCTCGCCGCGATCCCCGATGTCAAGCACAAACCACTCTACGTCGAGCAAGAGGCGGCGTCCGACGAGCTCGCGAGCGCGGGAGTGGACTACCGTTATTTGTCCGCGCTCGAGTTCTAAGGAACGCCGGCGACCGCTGAGGTATGCTCAAGGACTGTCCAGCGCGAAGGTGCCTTTGCGCAACTCACCCACTCCGGATCAACATGAGATCCTTCATACTCGTTTCTTCCATCGCACTGCTCCCCGCGCTTCTCGGCGCGCAGACGGAGCAGGCTTCACATTCGGCCGTCGTGCCGCAACCGCCGACCCAGCTCCCGCTCAAACATGCGCCTCAGCCGACGACGGCGGCGATCACAGCCGCTGACCTCATGACGAGGCTGTACATCTTTGCCGACGATTCGATGCAGGGTCGTGAGGCGGGGACGATCGGCAACGTGAAAGGAACCGACTACATCGCCGGCGAAGTCAAACGGCTCGGCCTACAGCCGGCGGGTGACAGCGGCAGCTATTTCCAAACGATTCCGTTCAAAACGCGAACACTCGATCCAGCATCGACAGTGAGTGTCGGCGGAACGCCGATGGCCGTGGGCACTGAGTGGGCCGCTATCAGTCAAGACTCGGCGAGCGGTACAGATGTGCCGACTGTCTTCGGCGGAACGCTTGGCGATTCGGCCTCGATCATTTCGCCGGAACAGGGCGCGGGAAAGGTCGTCGTATTCGCCTTCGGTCCGAACTCGCCACGCACCGGCCCGAGCGTCGCGAAGGTTGCCATGAACGCCGTCGCGATTGGGCTGATTCTGCCGCCTCAATTTCTTTCATTCGTCGCACGTCCGCAGCAGTTCGTCGACAACCCAGGCGCAACACCACCGGGAGCGTCGAAGGCAACGATCTACTTGACTCCGATGTCCGCGACGAAACTGTTCGATGATCCCGTCGCGCAGCTCAAGTCCGGCACCGGTGGCAAGGCGATTTCGTTCACCGTTCGCTCACGGGTCGAGCCGGTTCCGTTTCCCGCGCGCAACGTCGTCGCGATTCTCCCAGGCAGCGACCCGAAGCTCAAGGGCGAGTACGTCGCGATCGGCGCGCACAACGATCACGTCGGATTCAACCACACGCCAGTCGATCACGACTCGATTCGCATCTTCAATCACATCGTTCGACCCGGCGGCGCCGAGAATCAAGGTGCCCGCGCGACGCCGGAGCAGCAGGCGGAAGTCAACACCTTGTTGGCCAATTGGCGTTCGTCGCACCCGGGAACGAGCCGGCCCGACTCGATCTCCAATGGCGCGGACGACGACGGATCCGGCTCTGTAAGCGTTCTTGAAATCGCGGAGAAGTTGGTTGCGCAGAATCCGAAGCCGAAGCGCTCGATCCTTTTCGTCTGGCACGTCGGCGAAGAAAAGGGATTGCTTGGCTCAGCGTTCTTTACCGACCACCCGACGGTGCCGCGCGACTCGATCGTTACGCAGCTCAACATCGACATGGTTGGTCGCGGCGACGCCTGGGACATGACCGGCACCACCAAGGAAGGCGCTGAAATCCACGGCAACCCGAATTACTTGCAGGTTGTCGGAGCGAGACGTCTATCGACCGAGCTCGGCGATGTGCTCGAGAAGGTGAACACCGAAGGAAAGCACAAGCTTTCCCTCGACTACGCGATCGATGCGAACGGACATCCGGCGAACATCTACTGCCGGAGCGACCACTACGAGTACGCGCGGTACGGCATTCCGATCGCGTTCTTCACCACCGGCGGGCACTCCGACTACCACCAGGTGACCGACGAGCCGGAATACATCGACTACGATCACATGGCGAAGGTCGACAACTTCATCGGCGATCTCCTGGTGCGTCTCGCGAACCTCGATCATCGAGTCCTCGTCGATCATCCGAAGCCGAATCCGATGGCGGCCTGCCAACAGTAGGCACACGAACAGGTTGATGGCGTAGCCGGACAACCCCTCGGGCGATCGTGGTGTCAAAGAACGCATGACCCTCGAGAGCCTGAAGCAGGACTTCGGCTACGCCATTCGCGGCCTGCGCATGAAGCCAGGCTTCACTATCGCGGTGGTGACGACGCTCGGCCTGGGGATCGGCGCGAATGCCGCGATGTTCGGCATCGTCGACCGACTTCTTTTCCGGCCGCCATCTCTGATGAAGGATCCGGCGACCGCGCATCGCGTCTATCTGTATCAGACCTTTCGCGGCCAGGAGCGGACCTGCTGCGGACAGTATGCGCGCTACAAGGATCTCGAGCGCTGGACGACGAGCTTCTCGAGCGTCACCGCGTATTCCCAGCGGGATCTGGCGGTCGGCGTCGGCGACGCAGCGCGCGAGATGCACATCGGTTTGGTGAGCGCGAACTTTTTCGGCTACTTCGATGCGCCGCCTGAGCTCGGCCGATACTTCACCGCCGCTGAGGACTCGACGCCCGAAGGAACAGCAGTAGCGGTTTTGAGCCACGCGATGTGGGAGACGCAATACGGGCGTCAACGTGACGTGCTCGGCACCAAGATCCAGATCGGATCTGTTCTGTACACCATCATCGGAGTCTCGCCTCCGGGATTTGTGGGACTGTGGGCAGATCGTCCGCCGGCGGCATTCATTCCGATCACGACGTATGGTGCCTCGAATGCGCAGTCGATGAAGCTCAAGCGCAGCTGGTGGACGACGTACAGTTGGGGATGGCTGTCGGTGATGGCGCGGCGGAAGCCCGGCGTCTCACTGGCGATGGCGAACGCGGATCTCACGCAGGCGTTTCAGAAGAGCTACAACGCCCAACGCGAAGAACAGACGCGCAGCCCGCCGATGACCCTGGCCCGACCGCGCGGTATGGTCGGGTCGATCCTGGCCGAACGTGGTCCAAACGAGTCGAGCGTGGCGAAAGTCGCGACGTGGATTGGCGGTGTCTCGGTGATTGTGCTGCTCATCGCGTGCGCGAACGTCGCGAATCTGCTGCTCGCGCGGGCGTTGCGACGACGACGTGAGATTGCCTTACGCCTCGCGCTAGGTGTGAGCCGAGGGCGGTTGCTCTCTCAACTATTGACCGAGAGTCTCGTTCTCGCGATCGCCGGAGGTGCGGCTGGTATTTTGATCGCGCATTGGGGCGGTGCAGCGCTGCGCGCGGGCCTGTTGGACAAGAGTGAAGCAGCCGGTGGATTCCGTGATCCGCGCACGGTGCTGTTCGCGGCCGGCGCCGCGGTGGTCGTGGGACTTTTGACCGGCTTGGCGCCGGTCCTTCAGGCCGGTCGGGCGAATCTGACGGCGGACCTCAAGGCTGGCGCGCGTGAAGGATCGTATCACCGATCGACGGCGCGCATCGCGCTGCTTCTCTTGCAGGGAGCGCTGTCGGTCGTGTTGTTGGTGGGAGCAGGGTTGTTCGTGCGCAGCCTGCGTAATGTGAGAGATATTCGTTTGGGCTATGACGTGGATCCCGTGCTCCTCGTCGACTTGCGGATGCGCGGTGTGAATCTCGACAGCGTGCAAGCGATCGCGTTGCGACAGAGATTATTGGAGGCCGCGAAGACGACTCCCGGTGTTCAGAATGCGTCGCTTACTGTTTCGGTCCCATTCTGGAGCTCATGGAGCGTCAGCCTCTACGTCGCCGGGATCGATACCGTGGGCCGCATCGGCCAATTCAATTTGAACGCCGTGTCGCCCGAATATTTCGCGACGTTCGGAACGCGGATTGTCCGCGGCCGCGGCATCACTGCGCAGGATGTCGAGCACGCGCCGCGCGCGATGGTCGTGAGCGAAGCGATGGGGAAGGCGCTATGGCCCGGCAAGGATCCCGTCGGGCAGTGCATTCGTGTGAATGCTGACACCATGCCATGCACCTACGTGGTCGGTGTTGCGGAAAACATCAAGAGCCAAAGCCTGGCGGCCGATTCCGGATATTTTTACTACCTGCCGGCCGCGCAGTTTCAACCACAAGTCGCCGGCCTGTTCGTGCGCACTCGCGGTTCCGCGGCGAAGGCGCGCGAGGCTGTGCGTCGCCGGTTGCAGCGGGAGATGCCAGGCGCCTCGTACGTGGTGGCCACGCCGTTCAGCGAGATCGTCGGATCGCAGACGCGGTCGTGGGAGCTCGGCGCGACGATGTTTGTCGCTTTCGGTGCGTTGGCGTTGGCGCTCGCGGCGATCGGTCTTTACAGCGTAGTGGCGTACAATGTTGCGCAGCGGACGCATGAGATGGGCGTTCGTGTCGCGCTCGGTGCACAGGCGAGAGATGTTGTGCGCCTCGTGGTGACCGACGGACTACGAATGGCGGGCATGGGTGTGGCGATCGGCGCTGTACTCGCGCTGGCGGCGAGCAAGTGGGTGAAACCGTTGTTGTTCAACGTTTCGCCGACGGATCCGGCGGTGTTCGTGGTCGTCGTCGTGACGCTCATCGCGGTGGCCACCGCGGCGAGTTGGATGCCGGCACGACGTGCGTCGCGGGTCGATCCGAATGTGGCGTTGCGATCGGACTAAGACGATCCGGCGTTGTCGGCAGATCCGCGATTCCTTTTCCTCCGAGGATGAGCGCAAGTGCGGCCCGGACGAGCTACGGAATGATCGGCCGCTGCTGCGGCGTGATCACGTGCGGCGTGCCTGTGAGCGCTTGATTGATCTTCATTACGCGATTCTGAATGATGGCATCGAGCCGAGCTTGCGCCTGATCCGCCTCGGTCTTGAGCTCGCCCATGCGCAGCAACTCGCCCTGTGTGGGCGGCATCATCGGCCGACTCACCATTCCTGACACCGTCTGCACTTCTTCGCGAAGTCGCGGATACTGGCGATATCCGAGCCCGGCCAACGGCCGCGCGAGCACCGAGTCTCGGAAATGGCGGAGCTCCTTGACGGTCGTATCGATGTTCGCGAGCACAGTCGGCGAGCCTTGCGCGCGGCGCAGCTGAGTTTGCAGCGACGTCAATTGCGCGAGCAGATCATCGGTGCCGGTCACGACGCGATTGACGCGCGCCGCGAGATCATTCAGCTGGGTCGCCGCTTGGAATTGTGCGGTGAGCTGCGCCGGCGTCATGTCGGAGCGCGGGTCGAGCTCGACTTCCACCGGCTTCGTGAGTCGCTTGCCATTCACCGACAGCGAAACGGTGTATGTGCCAGGGAGCACCTCGAGTCCACCGCCGCCTCCGCGACCACCAAATCCTCCTTCCTCGGCAGATGGTTGTGCCTCCTCGGCGTTTGCGGCCGCTGCGGCGCGACGAGCGCGCAGCCCGGCGAGCGACGTATCGGGCGCGGCGCCTCCCTGCGGACCTTCGGTCGACGCGCCCGCGGCGCCGCCGCCGCCACGTCCACCTCTGCCGCCACCGCCGCCGGCCGGCGGGTCGTGTCGCAGATCCCACACGACGCGATTGATGCCCGCGTCGTCTGCGACGCGTCGCATCCGTCGGACGGGACGGCCGTCTTTGTCCGAGATCGTGATGTTCACTTCGCCCGGCGGTTGCGACTTGAGGTAGTACGTGATCAACGCGCCTTGCGGCGGATTCTCACCCGTCCATTTTTTCTGGCCAAGGTTGCCGTCGCGATTCCACTGATTCCAACGAATGGCTGGACGAATGTCGAACAGCGTGGCGTCGG
>JAICYT010000237.1 GCA_025934075.1 Gemmatimonadaceae bacterium | reverse complement strand
CGCGGCAGCAGCGACGCGATTCTCGCGCTGGTCGAGAAAGGCCCCCGTCTTCTGGCCGTCCCAGGGCGCCGCCAGATAACGAGCTCCGTGCTCGACGACCTCGATCTCTCTCGGAACGTCGCCGGCGAGGAGCTCGTTCATCCCGCGGGGATTCTCGCGCGGAACGACGTTCCGCTACGCGCGAAGGAGCATCTGTCGGTGAGCGTCGAGCTTCTCCGCGGCTCGGTACCTGACGAGGTCGAGGTGAACGAGCATGGCATCCGCGTACTCGCCGCACCGTGGCGAGGCCAAAAGACCGGCGCGTTTCTCGATCAGCGCGAGAATCGTGTCTTGATCGGTGAGCTCGCGCGCGGCCGCGCCCTCGACTGCTTCAGCTACCACGGCTCGTTCGCGCTTCACCTCGCGCGACGCGCCGACTCCGTCGTCGCACTCGACGTCTCCGCCGAGGCGTTGCGACGCGCCGGTGAGAATTGTGTGCGCAACGAGATCACGAACGTCGAGCTAGTCGAGGCCGACGCGTTCGACTACCTCCGGGAACAACATCGAGTGTTCGGTGAATGCTTCGAAACGATCGTGCTGGATCCGCCGGCGTTCGCCAAGAGCCGGGCATCGCTTCCCGCGGCGATTCGCGGGTACAAGGAGATCAATCTTCGCGCGCTACGTCTGCTCACGCCGGGAGGATTGTTGTTCACCGCGAGTTGCAGCTTTCATCTGACGAAGCCGCTATTTCTCGAGATGCTACAGAGTGCCGCAGCCGACTCGGGGCGTCGTGTTGCGCTCCGCGCAATGACCGGTCAACCGATCGATCATCCAGAAGTCATCACGATTCCTGAGACCGGCTACCTCAAGGGCGCATTGCTCGAGGTGCTCGATTGAAGGTTCGAGCCTTCATCGCTGGCATTGCGGGCAGAAGTACGTCGACCGGCCTGTCTGAGTAATCCGAGCGATCGGCGTTCGACACCGGCGGCACGGCTTGCCTTCTCGATCATAGACTGCCAAGCGACTGACCGATGAATCCGTGTAGCGAGCGCCCGTCGCACGATCGATGACGCGACGGATTGCCGTCAGCAGCGCGGTAATTTGTTTTTGCGTCAGTGTCTGCGCCGGCGCCGCCGGAGAGATGCGAGCATGCCACAGCGCCTCGGCAGCGTAGATGTTACCGAGTCCGGCGATCAAGCGTTGGTCGAGCAATGCGGGCTTGATCGGACCGCGCCTCGTCGAGAGGGCGCGACGAAGCGACTCCGGTGTGAGCGACGGATCCGCCGGCTCCGGTCCAAGACCAAGCTCGAGCGGCGCGCCCGCCGGATGAAGATCGATCGTGCTGAGCGCACGCGGATCGTCGAGCACGACGCGCGTTCCATCGGTGAAGCTCAGTACGGCGCGCGCAAATCGCGGCATCTCCTCGTCGATTCGATCGATATGCCAATCCCCGGTCATACGGAAATGCGCATGTAGCGTTCGGCCATCATCCAGTAGGATCAGCTGGTGTTTGCCGCGCCGATGGACTGCACGCACAGTCGCGCCCGACAACGACCGAAGGCGCGGCTTCGTGACGCGTCGCCGAAGCGAAGGATGAAGGATTTCCATATTGGAGATCGTCCGGCCAACGATGGCGATCCGCAGCCGTTGCGCGGCGCTTTCGACTTCAGGTAGCTCTGGCACAAAGAAACGTTCAAGGGAATTTCGAGAAAACTTCGAAGGGTGCGCGGTTGACCGATCCTTCCCTGCCCAACCAACTTGCACGCGTGGCCCAATCGACTCAATCCGCCGCGCGCCGCCGTCAAGTCGCACGCGATGCGCGTTCGCCGGCGGTGCGCCGGACGTTGGCGATCGTGCTCGTTCTCAACGCGGTCGTTGCGGCGAGCAAGATCTTTGTTGGCGTACACACTGGGTCGTTGGCGGTGCTCGGTGCCGCGCTCGAATCCGGGCTCGACATGTTCAACAACGTAATCGGCATGTCCGTGGTCGCCGTTGCGGGCCGCGGCCCCGACGAAGATCATCCATACGGCCACGACAAATTCGAGACACTCGGCGCACTCGGCATCGTCGGTTTCCTGTCGATCTCGTGCTTCGAGCTGCTGCGCGAAGGCGTCACGTCGCTAATTTCCGGCAGCGCGCCGCACCACATCGACACGACGGAAGTCGGCATCATCGCGGCGACGCTCGTCGTCAACATGTTCGTCGTGTGGTACGAGCGACGCCGCGGACGCGAGCTTGGAAGCGCGTTCTTATTGGCGGACGCGGCCCATACCGCCGGCGACATTCTGGTGACCGTGATGGCGCTCGCGTCGCTCGCACTCGCGCGGATCGGAATCGGCCGTCTCGACGCGGTCCTGGCGATCGTCGTCGCGCTGATCATCGCGTGGAGCGGCGCGCAAATCCTGCGCGCATCGATCCCGATTCTCGTCGACGAGCGCGCGATCGATGCGCGCCAATTGCGCGGCGTCGTACTCGGCGTTCCCGAGATTCACGACGTGCGCAGCGTGCGTTCGCGATCCACCGCATCAGGGCAGTTGTTCGCCGAGGTGACGGTCGCTGTCGCGGGCACGATCTCGGTCGATCAGGCGCACCAACTCGCCGACGCAGTCGAAGCGGCGATCGAGCGCGAGTTCGGAACATCGCAGGTCACCGTGCACGTCGAGCCGGCATGAGCACTTGCATATATCTCCTTGACACCTAGCTTACGCGCATCTTCCACCCAGAAGTGGCATGGCCCAGCGACTGACGCGCTCTCTCAAGCACGAGTACGAGCTCTTCGTCGAACAGGAAATCGAGAATTACAAGGAATCGGTGCCGCGGAGCGTATTGCTCGGCATCGGTGACGAAGCAGTGACGTCGCTATCGGCGGCTCCGCAGTTCGCATTGACCGAGCTCCTGCTCTGCGAAGAAGTCGACCGTCTGATTTTTCGTCGACTCCGCTTGCCGTCCTACGACACATGGCGCCGGCGCCGCGTCAAGTTGATCGACGAGCTTCGGCGTCCCGAACACTGGGGCCTCCGCTCCGACGACGTTCTCGTTCGCGCCCTTCCGACGTCCACCGATGGGCGCGTGCTCGTTGCGGGCGCGGCTGACGAAGTTTCCGCGTTGTACCTCGCGGCCAATGGCTGCGACGTCACGACGCTCACCGCCGAGTCGGGCGCGCTCGAGCGCGTGATGCAAGCGGCGATTGGCGCGGGGCTGGCGGGGCGAGTCCATGCACAAATCGGCGATCTCGCCTCGTGGACGCCCGAGGTTCCGCTCAACGCCGTGATCGTGAATCCGTCAGTGCTGGACGGCCTGTCGGCCAGTGAGCGAACGCGAGTGATCCAGGTTCTTCAGAGCGCGACCATGGACGGCGGAATTCATCTCGTTCAGACGATCGTTTCGTCGAACAAGGCGATCGGGGCGGTATCTCTAGAAGAGTTGCGCAGCCGGTATCGCGGATGGACGGTCTCTGTCGAGCGTTCGGACGGACGGTCGAAGACATTCCTGGCGCGCAAAGGAGCGGCCTGAGCTCGCCGTC
The DNA here is from genome assembly GCA_025934075.1 of Gemmatimonadaceae bacterium. Classification (GTDB taxonomy): domain Bacteria; phylum Gemmatimonadota; class Gemmatimonadetes; order Gemmatimonadales; family Gemmatimonadaceae; genus JAQBQB01. Next base: position 1,889 of record JAICYT010000237.1, on the reverse strand, counting down.
GCGGATTGACCCATTGTGTCATTCTGTAGCGTATCGGAATGAAACGAACCAGTCGCAGAGGCTGGTCCTTTTCTTTTCTAAGCTATTGTTGTTGAATCTCTTAGCGGCTTCTTCCGTTGTTGGCACCGACGGTGCTAATGCAGGGCATCGTGGCCGGGCCCGTTGCGGCGAACCGTTCTCGTCGCCGGTTTATTCCCGGCCAGACTTCACCGCCATCTAGAGTCGCTACTTATATGAAGGGAAATACGTCAAACGGACCAGAGCAGGAGCCGATCGGGATCGTGATCTCGCGCGGGTCGAGGCAGGAGGACGTGCCGCGCGTCTTCGCGTACGTCTGGGGCCCGGCCCCTGAACCGAGCGAAGAGGTGCGCGAGAGCAAGGTCGCATAAGCCGGCGAGCCCCCGAAGCAACGAAGGCGCCCCCTAACGGGCGCCTTTTTCTTGCTCGAAGCTTTCCTGGGCTCGGTACGCGCCTTGCCCAACTCGCAAGCGTGAGCGACAACACGACTTGGGAGCAAGAACGCGCGACACTGCTCGGACGACGGATCTCCGACCTCGGCTTGACGATCCGCGGATCACGGGTGGAAAGGCTGATCGACAGGCTCTACGCTGAGCTCGCAGCCAAGTCCATCGCCTATCGGCCAGCCGTGTATCTCAGCGATCAGTGGGGATGCCCCGACGCGACGCCGCTGATCGGAGTTCCGTTCTATTTGGTCGATGAGCGACTCGAGCGCATCGAAGCCGAGATGTCGGCGGGTGTCGAGGACGACGTCGAAGCAATGCGCTATTTGCGACACGAGTGCGGACATGCGATCAACTACGCGTTCTGTCTCTATGAACGACCGGAATGGCGAAGCACCTTCGGTCCATTCTCTCGGCCGTATCGGGAGCGATACCGTACCGATCCATTTTCGCGCGAGTACGTGCGACACATTCTCGGCTGGTACGCGCAGAAGCATCCAGACGAAGATTTCGCCGAGAGCTTTGCGGTGTGGTTGACACCGGGCCTCGATTGGCGGCGCGAGTATGCGGGCTGGCCGGCTTTGGCAAAGCTCGAGTACGTCGATCGAGTAATGAGAGAAATTGGATCACTCATGCCCGAGGCGCCGACTCCGACGTATGAGGATCTGCCGGTGGAGGCGATGCACTACACCATCGCCGACCACTACGCCGAGAGCGACGACCGAGTCCCGATCGAAGACCCCCGCCAGTTCGACAACGATCTCCGACGGATCTTTGTCTCGGTCGATGACGCTCCGCAGGGCGAGCCAGCGAAGTGGTTCATGCAGCGTCACTATCGCGAGATCGTATCGCGCATCTCGTATTGGACGGGCGAGGGCCCCAGCGTGGTGCGCTCGTTGATCGATCATCTCGCCCTACGTGCGACTGATCTCGATCTGCGCGTGGCCGGACTCGAAGCGGCGACATTGATCGAGCTGACGGCCTTCGGCACCGCGGTCGTCATGAACCACCGCTATACCCACACACTCGGCCGGACGTCGCGTGAGGGGCGCGCCGTCGCCGGCCAGATATGAAAATCGTCGTCCTGCACAACGCCGACGCTCTCGATCCGCCGGTTGATCCGATCATCGAACAACTGTCGACTGCTCTCCGCACGATCGGTCACGATACGGAGGCCGTCGTAGTAGATCGCGAGATCGACGCGGTCGTCGCCGACTTGCGCGACCGGGCGCCGGAGCTCGTGTTCAACATCACCGAGTCATTTCGTGGCAAGAGCGCGCTCGACTCGAACATCGCGGCGCTATTGAACCTCGTAGATTGTCACTACACGGGGTCGAGCCCAGCGGGCCTGATGCTGGCCGGCGACAACAGTCTCACGAAAACAGTTCTACGATTTCACGGTGTTCAGACGCCGGAGTTCGCCACGCT
>JAICYT010000153.1 GCA_025934075.1 Gemmatimonadaceae bacterium | reverse complement strand
GCGCGCTTTCGCGTGGAGCAGCTTCTGGCGCGACGCGGCCGAGAGCTTCTGCCACGGCGTGTCCATCGAGATGCCCTCACGCTTCGCGAACTCCGCGAGTGCTCGACGCTTGTTCTCGTAGCGCGGCTTCGTCCACGGATCGATCGCGCCGTCTTTCAAGCTGCGCGTCGGGTAAGGAACGATGAGCGATTCGTCGTACTCGAGCGTCGCGCCGAAGCCGTTGCACCGTTTGCACGCGCCGCGCGGACTGTTGAACGAGAAGAGCTGCGGCGTCGGGGCAGGCGCGCGCGTGCCATCGTTGGCGCATTCGTACCGCTCGGTGAATCGGAGGATCGTCGACGGTCTTGGTGTGAGCGGCGTCTTCACCGGGGCAGTGAAGAGGATGACACAGTCCCCGTCGCCTTCGCGGAACGCGGAGCCGATGGCGTCTGGCAGGCGGCTGCGCGCTTCATCGCTGACAGCCAGTCGATCGACCACGACGAGCAACTGCTTGGCGAACGTGATGTCGATCGCCTCGGTCATGAGATCGTCGAGATGCTTGATCTGGCCGTCGACCGCGACGCGGACGAAACCTTGGGCACGGAGATTCTCGACGACGACATCGTGCGTCACCTCCGGCGAGAGCACGAGCGGAAAGGTGACATAGAAGCGTGTGCCCGCCGGCAGCGAAAGAATCATGTCTGTCGCCGACTGCACGGTGTCAGGACGCATCTCTCGACCGCAAAGCGGACAGAACGTGCGGCCAATGCGCGCCCAGATCAGCCGTAGATAGTCATAGATCTCGGTGGCCGTCCCGACCGTCGAGCGCGACGTCTTCGTCGGGTTTTTCTGCTCGATCGCCACGGCGGGCGACAGCCCTTCGATCGAGTCGACGCTCGGCTTCTCCATGCGCTCGAGGAATTGCCGCGCATACGCCGACAGCGACTCCACGTACCGGCGCTGACCCTCGGCGTAGATCGTATCGAAGGCCAACGATGACTTGCCCGAGCCGGACGGCCCGGTGATCACCGTGAACGCGCGGCGCGGGATCTCGAGGTCGAACCCTTTGAGATTGTGCTGTCGCGCCCCGCGGACGATGAGAGACTCCTTCATCCCCCAAACTTAGCCGAGATCCGCTACCGAAGAAATGGCGAAGCGCCGGGTGACGCCGCCCGGTTGGGCTACTTGGTTCGCCGAGCGAGCCGCCCGACGATGAGGAGCAAAAGTGCGCCGAAGGTAGCGATGCCGATCGAGCGAAAATCGAGCGCGCCCTGGCTGACGGTCCCCCAGCCAAGTCGCGTTCCAATCATCCCGCCGAGCAGCGCCCCGATGATGCCGAGCGCGATCGTGAAGATGCAGCCGGCCGGATCGCGGCCGGGCATGATGAACTTCGCGAGCGAACCGGCGATTAGGCCGAGGAGCAACCAGAAGAGCCAAAGAGGCATCGACGAACGATTGGGGCGTCCGGGGCCGAAATCCAGTGCGGCGGGCAGATAGCACGCAGCAAACAGCGCGTATCACGCGGCGGCCTGCATCGGCCGACCGCATGCTACGCGCTGAAGGTCGCTCGCTGTCTACAGGGTCGTCGTTCCGCGCGACCGCGTGGTCGCACGATAGATCCACAACAGTATCAGCGCACCGACGATTGCGAGCAGGATGCTCCAGAGCGAGAATCCGTTCAGACCGGTGCCGGTGATCAAGCTGCCGACGAATCCGCCCAAGAACGCACCCACGATCCCGATGAGAATCGTAACAATGATTCCACCCGGGTCCGGTCCCGGCATGAGAGCCTTAGCGATCGCGCCGGCGATCAGACCGAGCACGATCCACGCGACTATACCCATAACATCGCCTCCGATATTGGGGTCAGACGTCGACGACACCTAACGCAACGGCCATACCAAAGCGGGCGCTGAGGCGCCTGAAGCAGGGTGGAGTGTTGGGGCCCTCCACCTTGCTTCCATGATACGTTTCGTCATGAACGAAGACGATGTCGTCGGCAAGGCATACGACGCACGGCTCATGCGGCGCTTGTCAGTATACGTGCGTCCGTACGGCTGGCTGGTCGGCGCCGCGCTGTCGTGCCTGATGCTCGACGGGCTGGTCCAGCTCGTCGGACCGCTCATGACCCAGCGCGTGATCGACGTCGCGCTCCCGGCCCACGATTCAGGGATGGTATGGCACGCGGCGGCGCTGCTCGCCGGCTCCCTCGTGATTGCCTTCGTTTGCCAGTATGGCGAGACCATGCTCACGAGCCTCCTCGGCCAACGCGTCATGCGCGACTTGCGTCGAGACATTTTCGGGCATGTGCAGCGGTTGCCGGTCGTCTTCTTCGATCGCAATCCGGTTGGCCGTCTCGTCACGCGTGTGACGTCGGACGTCGAAGCGCTCAATGAATTGTTCACCGCCGGGGTCGTCGCGGGGCTCGGTGATCTGTTCACGCTCTTGGCGATCAGCATCTTGATGCTCGTCGTCGATTGGCGGCTCGCGCTCGCGTCGTTCGGCGTCATTCCCTTCGTCTACTGGGTGTCCCACGTCTTTCGCGCCAAAGTGCGCGACTCGTATCGTGACGTGCGTACACGACTCGCGCGCATCAACGCGTACTTACAGGAGCGCATCACGGGCATGCGAGTGGTGCAACTCTTCGGCCGGGAGGAAACGGAGGCGAAACGCTTCGACGAGTTGAATCGCGGACATCTGCAAGCAAACCTCGATTCGATCACTTACTACGCGCTGTATTTTCCAGCGATCGAGATTCTCACGTCGATCGCGCTGGCGAGTCTCATCGTTGCCGGCGCGCATCGTGTCGAGATCGGATCGCTGACCGTCGGCACGGTCGCGGCATTCTTGCAACTGGTGCGGCGATTCTTTCAGCCGCTACAGGATCTGTCGGACAAGTTCAACACGCTGCAGCAAGCAATGGCGGCGTCCGAGCGCATTTTTCGTTTGCTGGACACCGAGGTGGCCGACGTGGGGACTGGCCAGACGATTCGCCATCGTGAGGCGGCGAATGGCGTCACCGTGGAGTTCGACGACGTTTGGTTCGCATACGATCTCGGCCATGTTGCACGCGAGGGAGGCCAACCCGCGTCCCCGGAGTGGGTGCTAAAGGGCGTGAGCTTTAGAGTCGAGCCAGGCAAAACCTTGGCGCTCGTCGGTCACACCGGGGCTGGCAAGACCACGATCATCAATCTGCTGCTGCGTTTCTACGAGCCGCAGCGCGGGCGGATCTTGGTCGACGGCGTCGACGTGCGCGACATCGCGTTGCCTGAGCTGCGGGGTCTGATTGGGTACGTGCAGCAGGACATTTTCCTCTTTGCGGGCGACGTCTTGACCAACATCCGATTGTCGAACGCCATCTCGGAAGAAAAGGTGGCCGAGGCGGCTGCACGGGTCGGCGCCGACCGCGTGATTCGGCGGTTGCCGCACGGCTATTCGCACGTCCTAGGAGAGCGCGGGGCGTCGATCAGCGTCGGCGAGCGCCAGTTGCTGTCGTTCGCGCGAGCGATCGCGGCGAATCCCGCGCTCTTGATCCTCGATGAGGCGACGAGTGCCGTCGACAGCGAGATCGAGGCGGATATCCAGCGCGCGCTCACCGAATTGATGCGGGGACGAACCACCATCGCTATCGCACATCGATTGAGTACAATTCTCGAGTCGGACGAGATCATCGTGCTGCATCACGGACATGTGCGGGAGCGGGGAACGCATCGCGAGCTCTTGGCGAAGCGCGGCTTGTACGAGCGTTTGTATCGCCTGCAATCGGGCGCCGTGACCCCGGAACCCGACGCGCGGCGCGATATGCTGCAAGCAGGCGCATGACGCTTGCCAGCCCCAGGGGCGATGGGGTAGTTTCTGCCGGAGTAGCGGTGAGGCGCATCGCCCCACACACGTCCGACCTGGCTGCCGCTTTCTTCTTGCTGAATCACTAAATGGTGCGTCTGCTGCACGCCGCTCGGACCGATGTCGGCATGATCCGATCTGGCAACGAGGACAATTTCGCGGTCCATGCGAATGGCGACCGTGGATTGTTCATCGTTGCCGACGGCATGGGTGGGCATGCGGCGGGCGAAGTCGCCAGCGAGATGGCGGTTCAAATCATCGAACGCGAATTGCAGGGTATCCAGAATCTCGACGATCGCACCGTGGCGGAAACCGTGGCCGAGGCGCTGCGGAAAGCGAACCGCAACATCCACGATCGGACGATCACCGAAGTCGACAAGCAGGGCATGGGCACGACGGCGTCGGTGCTCCTCATCTCCAGACTGAAGTACATGATCGGCCAAGTGGGCGATTCGCGCGTCTATCGCCTTCGCGACGGCGCGCTGCAGCAGCTCACCAAGGATCATTCCTACGTTCAGGAGCAGGTCGACGCCGGATTTCTGACGCCGGAACAAGCGCGCTATCATCCCTACAGCAACGTCATCACGCGTTGTGTCGGCGCGAGCCCGGAAGTCGAGCCGGACATTTATGCGGGCGAAGCGAAGGTCGGCGACCTGTTCCTCGTCGCGAGCGATGGCCTCACCGGCATGGTCGATGACCGCCGACTTCAGATGTTGCTGATGTCCCGCGCGGAGCCGGAGCGCAAAGTCCACTCGCTGATCTCGGAAGCGAATGGCCGCGGCGGGTTGGATAATATTACGGCGATTGTGGTGCAGGTCGCGCCGGACGAATAGCGCGCGGTCCGGCTCACTGGGCTCAGCGCCGGCAAGCCCTTTCCAGCGAACTGCCCGCGCAACGAGTATTAACTGGTAGCCGACCACACCCCTTCCCGTAGAGAGACGTGCTCATGTTTCACGCACTCGCCCACCGGCGCATGCTGCGCGCAGCCGCCAGTCTCGTCGCGCTCGCCGCGGTCCCGCTGACCGCTCAAGATCACACCAACAAAGCCAACTGGGAGCTCGCCGACAAGTTCGCGCCGACCGCCCTCCGCTCACGCGTCTACACCAATTCAGTGAATCCTCATTGGCTCGGCCAGAGTGATTCGCTGTGCTACGACTGGAAAGATCACAACGGCTCCACGTTCTACCTGGTCGTCCCAACGACGAAGACCAAGAAGCCGCTGTTCGATCAAGTGAAGCTCGCGTCGCAGCTGTCGGATCTGAGCCATCACGCTCACGATCCGCAGAATCTTCCGTTCACGTCGATCCGCTTCTCGACCGATCGCAAGACGTTCACCTTCAACGCCGATAGCTCGCGCTGGGAATGGGACGTGCGCGCCGAGACGCTCAAGCAGCTCGGACCCGTCACGCCCGCCAACACTGACGGAGCCGCCGGCCGCGGTGGACGCGGGGGTCGCGGTGGTGTGGGCGGAGTCGCAGCGCCGCCGGATACCATCAACACGTGCGGCGGAAATGCCGGCGGCGGACGGGCTGGTGCGGGCGGTGGCGGCGGACAGTTCGGTGCCGGGCGCGGCGGCGATTTCCGAAACTATTCCCCCGACAGCAGCATGTTCGCATTCGCGCGCGATCACAATCTCTTTCTCGTCAAGGTCGCGGCGAAGGACACCGTCCAGCTCACGAAAGACGGCGTCAAGAACTACAGCTTCGGCGCGCGCGACACCGTGCAAGAGCGCCAACAACAAGAGCTCCAGCGCGAGCAACAGCAGCAAGACGATACCGTACAAGCCACCGGTAACGGGTCGGGACGCATCAACCGCGATCCGCGCGTACGTGCCAACGTCGTCTGGTCACAGGACTCCAAGGCCTTCGCCGTGATCCGCAACGATCAGCGGAAAGTCGGCGAGCTCTATCTCGTGAACAACCTGGCCACTCCGCGTCCGACGTTGATGAGCTACTCGTACGCGATGCCTGGCGAAGAGAATGTGCCACAAGAGGAGCTGTATTCATGGAAAGTCGGCGACACGCAGCTCACGCCGGTGAACGTGAAGAAGTGGAAGGACCAGCGCCTGTTCGATCTGCATTGGGACGGCAACGCGAGTCATCTGCGCATGGTGCGCCGCGATCGCACGCAGCGGCACATGGAGCTGATCGACGTCGACATGGCGTCGCACGCGGTGTCGCCATTGCTGCGCGAAGACGTCGAGAACAATTCGAGTGAGCGCCAGAATGTTCACTACGTAAAGACGGGCGGAGACTTCATCTGGTGGTCGGAGCGCACCGGGTGGGGGCACTACTACTTGTACGACAACGGCGGTCATCTCAAGCGTCCACTGACGAGCGGCGCGTGGCGCGCCGAACGGATCGTCGACGTCGACTCGGTGAAGGGCGTTGCGTACTTCACGGGCGTCGGCCGGGAGCCGGGCGAAAACCCGTACTACTCGCACACGTACCGCGTGAACCTCGACGGGACGGGATTTGCGATGCTCGACGGCGGCGATGCGACGCACGACGCGCGCCTCTCGCCGAACAAGCGATGGATCGTCGATAACTTCTCGCGAATCGATCTCGCCCCGAAGGCTGTGCTGCGTGACGCGTCGGGCAAGACCGTCATGGATCTCGAGACGATGGACATCTCGCGATTGAAAGAGCTGGGATGGCGTCCGCCGGAAACGTTCCAGACCAAGGCAGCCGACGGCGTCACCGACATCTACGGCAACATGTGGAAGCCGTTCGATTTCGATTCGACGAAAAAGTATCCGATCATCGCGAACGTCTATCCGGGTCCGCAGACCGAATCGGTGAACTTCACTTTCTCGCCGACCGCGGTCCCGCAGCAGCTCGCGCAACTGGGCTTCATCGTCATTCAGATCGGCAACCGCGGCGGCAGTCCGCAGCGCTCGCAGGAATATCAGGGTTACGGATATTTCAATCTTCGCGACTACGCGCTGGCCGATAAGAAAGCCGGCATCGAGCAGCTCGCCGCTCGACACAAGTGGATCGATCTCGATCGCGTCGGCATCTATGGTCACTCGGGCGGCGGCTTCCTCACCGCCGCTGCGATGATGCTTCCGCCGTACAACGACTTCTTCAAGGTTGGCGTGAGCGAGTCGGGCAATCACGACAACAACATCTACAATGAAAACTGGAGCGAGCAGTACCACGGTCTGAAGGTCATCGCGAAGAAGGATGACAAGACGAAGAAGACGACCGCGAACAACCAAGATGGCGCCGAGCCGGATGAAATGCCGGATTCGACGTTCTCGATCCATGTTCCGACGACGGTGGACCTGGCCGCGAACCTCAAGGGCAACTTGCTGCTCGAGACGGGCGACATGGACAACAACGTGCATCCGGCGAACACGATCCGGCTGGTGCACGCGTTGATCAAGGCGAACAAGCGGTTCGACTTCATGCTTCTCCCCGGGAAGCCGCACGGATATGGAGACATGGTGCCATACACGAACCACTTGATGTTCGAGTATTTCGCCGAGCACTTGTTGGGGGATTACTATCGGAAGGATGCGAATATCGGCGGCCGGTAGCGTGTCTGGGCATGTGAGGCCGCTCGCGTGCGCTCACTCTGAGCGTCAGCGCAGCGGCCTCACAATCACGCACGCAGCAACCCCCGACCCGACTCCACGCGCTGCCGCACCTCCGCCCCGGTCAAACTCGCGAGCCCAATGACCGCGGCCGGATCCAGCGCGATTCTCGACGACGTGTACACACGCAGCCAGCGCGCCGATCGATAGAACTCCTCGGAAAGCTTCGGAAGATTGATGGCGCCTTCCCACCCGGCCGCTGTCAGACGACGCACTTCGCCGTACGGGCGGCGGACCAGCAGGTCGAGCCCGAGCATCTGCGTCTTGGTCGGATAATCGAGCAGCAATTCGCCCGGCCGGAGGCCAAGCTCGATGGCCAGCTCGTTCTCGACCGCCGCCGTCAGCGCGCGGTCGTCAGCGATCCATTCTGCCGCATCAGGCTGAAGATCGGCGGCGGGACACTCGAACGCGCGCTTGTACAGCTTCCGCTCGCGGAGCGCCTGGAGCAGCGGACTTGGGGCGCGCTGTCCGAGGACGTGCAAGATCCCTTCGTCGGTGAAGCCGGCGAGTGTGCGGGCATCGAGTGCGCCGGCATCGAGCGCGTCGGCGACCAGTCGCTTGTACATCGCCGTCGCGCTGCGGACCGCGTGATGCCAATACACGTTGCGATACATCTGATAGCGCGCGAAGAGCAGCGACTCGAGCGCCGACAATCCCTTTTCGATCATGCCGACGCGCGGCGCGTCCGTCGTTGGATCGCGGAGGATGACGAGCGCGTTCACCAATCGGTCGACGTCGATCTCGCCGTAGCTGACGCCGCACATGAACGCGTCGCGGCGGAGGTAGTCGAGCTTGTCGAGGTCGATCGAGCCGGAGATCAGACCTTGGAGCGGGCTATCGCTCTCACCGCGGATCAACGCCACGATGCGCTCCGGGGCGTCGGCACCGAGCTCGCGGTGCAGGATGTCCGCGACCTCGCCGTCGCAGATCAGGGGACGGGCGACGTCTTCATGATGCATCGCGCCAATCTCCTCGAGCGCGTGCGAGAACGGGTAATGGCCGATGTCGTGCAGCAGCGCGGCGATCCGTATGAGCATGCACTCATCGCGATCGATCAGGGCGAAGTCGTCCTGGTCTTCGAACAGCGTGAGGGTGCGCCGCGCCAGGTGATACGTGCCCAACGCATGCTCGAACCGCGAGTGTGTCGCGCCGGGATAGACGAGAAACGCCAAACCGAGTTGGCGGACGTAGCGCAACCGCTGGAACGCCGGCGTGTCGATCAGCTCGAAGCTGAGCGAATCGAGACGGATGTTGTTCCAAAGTGGGTCACGAATGATTTCCACGGACATGTGGCGTATGATACCTGGGCCAGGTCTGAAGCGCTCGAACCCAAATCGCGGCGAGCGGAAACCTCTCATTGCGCTGGTGCGTAAGACTCCCTATGCCGACACAAGCCCCCACCCAGGCCAGGTCGTCCTCCGAGCAGGCGCCCGCGGCTCCTCCTGCTCCCGCTCCGGTTCAGGCGCCGGCGGGTTACGCCACCTCGATTGCCGTCCTGCAGGAACAGGTCGCCACGCTCAGTCAGCAGCTTGCCGGCCTCCGGGCCCAGCGGGCGATTCTGCAGCGCCAGATCAATCGGGCGTCCGACGGTAACATCCGAGCCGCGCTCGAGCTCAAGCAGGTTCCAATCGAGAGTCAGATCGCGCAGGTCGAAATCGACCTGGCGAGCGCGCGGGCTCAGTTGGCGTCACGACAAGGGACCGAGACTCAGCCTCCCTTCGGATTTCCGCCGGGCGCACGCCGTCAGTTCGACCCGGATCTCATCACTGGGCTTGCATTCGCATTCATTTTTGCGGTCATGATGCCGATGTCCATCGCGATGGCTCGGCGCGTCTGGCGCGGGTCAACCAAGGCGGTCGCTCCGCGCGCCGACGACGTCATCGCGCCGCGCCTGGATCGTCTCGAGCAGGCGGTCGACGCGATCGCCATCGAGATCGAACGGATCTCTGAAGGGCAACGCTTCGTGACGCGCGTCTTGGCAGAGCGCCCGACGTCGGTTCCCGCGCAACCGTATGCTGCGCAGACCGCCAAGGAACCGCCGGTGATGGTCGACGGCAAACCGATCCTCGCTTTGGGCGCCGGGGCGGCCGAGCCGATCCGAGTGGCGGAGCGTCAAGCCGTGAGGCAGTCGATCACACCGCACTGAACGGTGGTACGGTGGTACGGTGGTACGGTGGTACGGTGGTACGGTGGAACGGTGGAACGGTGGAACGGTGGAACGG
>JAICYT010000080.1 GCA_025934075.1 Gemmatimonadaceae bacterium | reverse complement strand
GTAATGACGACGTTCGCCCAGAAGCGCGACCCGTCTTTTCGGACGCGCCAGCCTTCGTCCTCGACGCGACCTTCGGCGATGGCGATCTCCAACTCCTTTTCGGGCTTTCCCGCCGCCTGATCCTCCGGGGGATAGAAGATCGAAAAATGTTGGCCGATGATCTCCTGCGCCGTGTAGCCCTTGAAGCGGGCCGCGCCGGGGTTCCACGTGATGATGTGCCCGGTCGCATCGAGCGCGAAGATCGCATAATCGCGAACGCTCTCCACGAGCAATTTGTAGAGACTCGATAAGTCGGCGGCGACGTTTTCTGGCGCGCGATCGAGTAGGAGGACCCGATCGTCGTCCGGCCCTCTTGGGTCAGACGGCGGCGGCCGCCGGGGATTCACATTCGTCATGAGCCAAAAAGTCTGATGCGCACGCGGGCCTGAAAAAAACTCGCGAACGTGACATCCGCATCGAGCTTCTCGTACCGCTCAGCTCGACACGGCGCCGAAAGAACAACCTAACTTAGCAGACTGAGGCATGAACCGCGCCGCGCGATCGTTCAGTCGTATTCGTCCGACCCCTGAACCCAGATGAACGATTGCAAGTCGATCATATCTACCGGGCCGAGATCGCGGGTATCGGTGCGCACGCGTTCGGCAAAGCCTCGTAGACTGTCGTAAGTGCACCAATTCGGTCGCGATTGGTACTCAAAGTCATACCCGTATGCCTCGGCCGCGAGCCGTGTAACGTTTGGCTTGAGAAAAATGTGCTGGTCTGGCAGGGCAAGAAAGCCCCAGACGGTAACGAGCGGCCAGGTCAACACTCGCGTCTGCTTGCGCGGTAGTGCAGCGACGACTTCGGACCACCGCTCGAACTTCGATTCGTCGGCTCCGCGGCCGTGAAGAAAATCGTACAGTCCGTTGGCGAACGCTCGTGCACCGGCGGCGGACTTGACCGCGTCGCGGAGCGCCATCTTCTCGAACGAGAACAGCAGATTCGTTCGCGATTCGATGGAGACAGCTCGGTGCGCGATTTCGGCGAAGCGCTGCTCGTCCAGCATGCGCCGATAGGCATCGCGTCCCAAGTGCTCCGTCCATCGCTCATGCGCGATCCACTTGTAGCCGCGCTCCCAGTCGACGTACTTCTCGTCGCGATATCCCTTTGGGAAGAAGTGGAGAAATTTGCGCCGGCAGCGCGCGGCCTGCGCAGTGAGCGACGACGCGCGCGAAGACGGCTGCATGTCGCGCCGCGATCCGTAGGACTTAGACCGGGTAGTCGGCATGGCGGACATTTTCGCATACATCGGACCGCCGAAGCCCGCGGAACACGTCGATTTCGCCGGTGCAATCGTGTGAGGAACGCGGCGGATACACTTCAGAACGGTGGCTCCGTCGCCGAGGGTTGCACATGCTCGGCCATCGCTTCAGGATCAACACGAGCGAAACATGCTCGTCCAGACCCTTCGACCCTGAATCGCCAACTGACGATGCTTTACACCATTCTTTGCTACAACTCCGAGGAAGCCATTGGCACATGGACGAAGGAGCATGACGACGCCGTGATGGCGAAGCTTGCCATTGTGCAGGAGAAGCTTGCGAGAAATGGCAAGCTCGGTCCAGTGGCTCGCCTTCGCCCCACGAAGAGCGCGAGCACGCTGTGGAAAGATCGTGAGCCACACGTGGTGACAGATGGCCCATACGCCGAGACGAAGGAACAAATCCTCGGCTTCTACGTCATCGACTGTGAGACGCACGGCGAAGCGATCGACATCGCGCGAGAGCTGGGACGCGCGAATCCCGGCGGCGCATTCGAGGTGAGGCCCATCTCGCTGTTCTTTCCTGGAAGCATGAGCGAATCCTGAGATTCGCTCATGCTGGCTGATCATCCGGCTCGCAGGGCCTCGACCGGATCGATCTGTGTTGCTCGCCGGGTCGGGATCCAGCACGCAACCGTCGCGACGATCGCAAGTAGGAATGCGACCGCGGCGAAGGTGCCGGCGTCCGTGGGGCGTACCTCGTATAGCAGTCCGGCGATGATGCCACTCATCACTCGCGACGCGATGACGCCGCCGATCAATCCCAGGGCGACAGGTGTCAGCACTTCGCGAAGGATCAAGGCATGCACGTTCACCGGACGCGCGCCCAACGCGATTCGAATGCCCAGCTCGTTCGCGCGGCGATTGAGCGAGTGCGAGATGATGCCGTAGATCCCGATACTCGCCGTCAACAGCGCGGTGATCGCGAACAATCCAATGAGCACCAGCTCGAAGCGCCGCTGCGCGACGACGGTCGACACGACCTGGTCGATCGTTCGTATGTGCGAGATTGGAACTGACGGCGCGAATTGGCGGAGCGCGCCTCGCACCGAGTTGGTGAGTGCAGCCGGGTCGCCGGTCGTGCGCACCAATACTGTGGGAGCGTAGCCGCGGTACCAGTAGGGGTGATACACGGTCAAACTCGCGTCGTGCTCGAGACCGGTCGTACGTACATCCGCGGCAACGCCCACGACAGTCGACAACGAATCGTTACCCGCGTGAACGTACTTGCCGATCGGATCTTCATTTGGCCACAGCGCACGAGCCGCATTCTCCGAAAGAATGACGACATGCTGGCCGCGATCACTCTCGACAAAAGTGCGGCCTTTCTTCAATGCTATGCCGAGCACGTCGAAGAAATTCGGGCTCACGAACCGGAAGTTCGCATCCACCTCTTTACCCCATCCGCCGTTCGCGTCGGACTCGGGGGCGAGACCATCGATCCATCCTTCGCCCTCGAGCGGAAGCGCGCTCGTGAGCGCGACCGCGCTGACTCCGGGTAACGCGGACGCACGTTGCATGACTTCGCCGTAGTACTGATTGCGCTGCGCACGCGTGGGATACGCGCTCGATGGCAGAGTTACGTCGAGTGCGAGTACTCGCTCCGCGCTAAATCCGCGATCGGCGTGCAACACGCGGACGAAGCTCTTGAGAAAGAGGCCAGCTACGACGAGGAGCACCGCACTCAATCCAACCTGAGACCCGATCAGCCAGGAGCGCGCGCGTGCGCCGCTTCGGCTTTCCGTCGCGCCACGGCTGCTTTCCTTCAAGACATCGCCTGGCGCCGTACGACCAAACCGCAGCGCAGGCACGAACCCGAACGACAATCCCGCGAGGACAGACACCAAGAGCCCAACCGCCAACACCGTGCCGTCGATATGCACTTCGTCGATGCGCGGCAGATCTGCCGGCGCGAGCGCAACGAGCGCGCGTACGCCCCAGCGCGACAACACGACGCCCGCCAACCCGCCGATCAGTGACAGCGTCACGGTCTCCGCGAGCGCTTGACGCATCAAGCGTCCGCGGCCGGCACCGAGCGCGACGCGCACCGCCGATTCGCGCCGGCGTGCCGCGCTCCGCGCGAGAAAAAGCGTCGCGAGGTTCACGCACATGATGAGCAACATCGCCGCGACAGCTGCAAGCAAGAGCAAGAGCGGCCGACCGGCGCTTCCGACGACTTGCGCTTGCAGCGGCGTAATCGATGTGCGCGACGGTGGGTCGTCGCGCAAGGCTACCGCATTCGCCGCGCTGATGGCATCGAGCTGCGCACGGAGCGCGGCTGGTGTCGCGTCTGGCTTGAGCATGGCGATGACGCCGTAGTCATGCTCGCCCGGAGTCGTCTTCTCTCTCGCATTCAGCGCCAGCGGAACGTATGCGTCGCCGCGACTGGGCAAGCGGAGGAAAGGCCCGAGCTCTCCACCGCGAAACATCCGAAAATCCGGCGCGACCACGCCGAGCACAGTCCACTGCACATCGCCGATCGTGACGGCTCGGCCGACGATGTCGGCACGGGCACCGAACTGCTGACGCCACAGGTCATCGCTGATCACGACGAGATGCTCATTGCCAGGAGTGTCGTCGCCCGGTGTGAGCAGCCGGCCCACCTCGGCGTGTGCGCCAAGCATGGTGAAAAGGTTGTCCGAAACGCGGTAAACCGAGATGACCGCTGGGTCGCCGACGCCGCTCAGCGTGAGCTGGCCCGGCCGCACTGCGGCCATTCCTTCGCACATCGTGCAGGCTTTCTTCCATGCTAAGTAATGCGCGGCGTTCGGCACCCAGGTCGGCGTCACGTTCTTGAGGCGATCGCTCAACACCTGGATGCCGACGAGTCGATCAGCGTTCCGGTAGGGAAGCGAGCGGAGGACGACGTTATCGGCGACGGAAAAAATCACCGTCGTCGCGCCGATGCCGAGGGCGAGCGTCAGGACTACAGTCGCGGTGAATCCGGGCGTTCGCCGGAACGTGCGCCCGGCGTGACGAACGTCCTGTATGAGATCTTCGAGTCCGCGACTGCGAATTTCGTCGCGAGTGTCTTCGCGAAAACGTTGGCGACCGCCGAACGAAACATTGGCGCGGCGGCGTGCTTCGTCCGGCGCAAGGCCAGCTCGGATGTTGTTGGCCGTCTCCATCTCGACGTGAAACGCCATCTCCCGGTCGATCTCCCCCGACACGCGACGGGCCGTGATCAGCGCGTGCAAGCGAAACCAGACTGCGCGCAGAAATGTCATCATGCGTCCTCCGCCAACAAAACGAGATCGACAGCGCCGACGAACTTGCGCCAGTCATTCATCTCGGTCGCGAGTGCGCGTTGGCCGACCGCGCTCAAGCGATAGTATTTGGCCTCGCGATTGTTTTCCGTCGTGCTCCATTCGCTCTTGACCAAGCCGCGCTTTTCGAGACGATAGAGGGCGGGATAGAGCGATCCTTGCCCGATTTGCAGCGCGTCGCGCGAGAGTTGTTGGATGCGCTGGCTAATGCCCCAGCCATGCATCGGTGCGAGCGAAAGTGCTTTGAGCACGAGGAGATCGAGCGTGCCCTGGAGCACGTCGGAGGGAGATGCGGCCACCGGGACCCTCTCCTGTCGGATGTTCAAGGGAGAAGATGCGGTGCTCCTGTCGGATGCGCAAGGGTAGCCTATGCGGCGAGTCCGGGCGCGGCGCTAGCTTTTCGGTGAACCACTTGGAGGGACGATGCGAGCGATGCGCCTGCGACATCCATGGGCGGCGGCCGACGGAGCCTTTACTCCGCTCGAGCTCGACGACGTTCCGGACCCGGCGCCGGCTGAGGGCGAGGTGCTCGTTCGCGTTTCGGCGTGCGCCGTGTGCCGCACGGATCTCGACATTGCCGAAGGACGCGTTGTCGCACCGCGCTACCCCGTGATCCCGGGACATCAAGTCATCGGTCGCGTGGCCGGGCTCGGTCCCAGTGTATCGGACCGGCGCGAGGGTGACCGCGTTGGGATCGCGTGGATCCATTCGGCGTGCGGCGTCTGCCGATGGTGCACGCGCGGTGAAGAGAATCTTTGCCCGTACTTCGAGTCGACCGGATGCGACGCGCACGGCGGATATGCCGAGTATGTCACGGCGCGAGCGGACTTCACGTATCTCATTCCCGACCTGTTAAGTGATACCGAGGCTGCGCCGCTACTCTGCGCCGGTGCGATCGGCTGGCGCTCCCTGGCACTTACACAGATGCAGGACGGCGATGCGCTCGGCCTGACTGGATTCGGCGCGTCGGGTCACCTCGTCTTGCAACTCGCACAGAAACGATTTCCTCATTCGGCCATCTATGTATTCGCACGGAGCCCCAGCGAGCGCGCGTTTGCCCTCGAGCTCGGAGCTAGGTGGGCCGGCGACACGGCGGCTCCGCCACCGGAGCCACTGGCCGCGATCATCGACACGACGCCGGCGTGGAAACCTGTCGTCGATTCGCTCGCGCATCTGATGCCGGGAGGCCGGCTGGTCGTCAACGCGATCCGAAAATCGCGGTCGGATCAGCCCGAGCTCCAGCGGCTCGACTATGCGACGCATCTGTGGATGGAACGCGAGATCAAAAGCGTCGCCAACGTAACACGCGCCGATGTGCGAGCGCTTTTGGCGTTCGCCCCGGAGAATGGGCTGCGTCCGACGGTCGAGACCCTGCCGCTCGAGCGGGCGAATGTCGCGCTTGCCGCGCTGCGCACTGCCCGTGGCATCCGTGGCGCGACGGTCCTACGCTTCGACCTGAACAATGATACGTTGTGAGCGGTCGCGGCCGCCTCATGTCGTCCCACAGCGTCGATTCCCCCGGAACGCGCCATGCAAAATGGATTTGAGCGTCAAGCAACGACCTCGCACGCTCAGTGGGACATGGCATCGGCATGAACGAGACAAAATCGCGGATTGTTCGCGGCGCTCTTCGGGCGACGCTAGCTATGCTGTCGACCACGGCCGTCGCAGTCGCACCCGGATGCATGCTCGCAAGTCCGGCTCGCTCGTCCGTCGCACCACCGCCGGCGCGGCTCGCCGCCGAAAACGTCGTGTTCCCAAGTGAGTCGGGAAGCCGCATTCACGCGTGGCTCGTGCGCGGTCGTCCGGGGGGCGGCGCCGTGTTGCTCCTGCACGGCGTCGGCGCGAATCGATCGAGCATGCTCGGCCGCGCACAATTTCTTCACGACGACGGCTTCACCGTGCTCGCGCCCGATTTTCAGGCGCATGGGGAATCGCCTGGCGAGCATGTGACGTTCGGTGCGCGCGAGAGCCTCGATGCTGCCGCTGCGTTGAGATTCCTGCGCAACGTGGCACCCGCGGAATCGATCGGCGTCATCGGTGTCTCGATGGGTGGCGCCGCGACGCTGCTCGGTCCTGGACCAATTCCGGCGGACGCGTTCGTCTTGGAATCGGTGTACCCGACGATTCGTCAGGCAGTCAGCGACCGTCTCGCGACGTGGTTTGGTCCGCTGGGCGCCATCGGGCGATGGTTCACGCCGGCCGTCATCAATATCGTCGGCAATGAGATTGGCGTGTCGGAGTCCGAGCTGCAACCGATCTCGCGCATTGGGAAAATCCATGGGCCGCTGCTACTCATCGCTGGAACGGAGGATCCGTACACTCCGTTGGCCGAAGCAGAATCTCTCTATGCGCGCGCTCCTGCGCCCAAGTCTTTCTGGGCGGTGAAGGGAGCCGGGCACGAGGACATTCACGCGTTCGAGCGACAGGAGTACGAGAAGCGTGTTGGAAACTTCCTCATGCGGCACCTGCAAACAGTGCCGGCGATTACCGGGGCCAACAATGGGCCACAGGTGCGGGACAGCATCCGCACTACTCGTAGCGCAGCGCAGCCATCGGATCGATACGTGACGCCCTGAGCGCGGGGAGCAAACCGGCGCCGAAGGCAACGAGTCCCAGCGCCGCCGCGGCGACGACGATGACCGCCGGGTCGTATCCCTGCAGTTGGAACAGCAACGAGCTCGCCGCGCGGCCGAGCGCGATCGCTCCGCCAATCCCGATGACGCCACCAATTAGTGTCATCACTCCAACTTGACGCAGCACCATCACTCGCACGTTGCCTCGGTTTGCGCCGAGTGCCATGCGCACACCGATCTCGCGCGTGCGCTGCGCCACCGAGTATGCCAGCACGCCGTACAATCCCACAGCGGCAAGCAGGGTGGCCAACACGGCGAACGACGCGGAGAGCGTTCCGATCATCCGGTCGAGGAACACATTTTCACGCACCTGCTGGGGCAGCGTTTTGAGATCTTCAATGGGCAGATTGGGATCCAGCTTCTTCATCGTGGCAGGAATCGCTTTGACAAGCTGCGCCGGCGGCAGCGCCGTTCTCAAATAGAAGTTGTTCGACCCGAGCCGACCCGCTTGGCGATACGGCAGCACGAACACTGGCGGGATTTGAGCCTTCACCTGGGAATATTTCGCGTCCTTGGCCAATCCAACGATCGTGACGTTCAGAGAGTCGTTGCCAACCGACATGCGCTTGCCGACAGGGTTCGTTCCTAGATGGAATTTCTTGGCGAACGCCTCGTTGACGATCGCTACCTTCATTGCGCCGGCGTTATCGCTCGCCGTGAAGTCGCGGCCGGCGAGCAGTGGAACGCCCAGCACATGGAAATAATTCCGGCCGACGACGCTGGTGCGCGAGCCGTCGTCCGTATCCGGATCCTTCTTGAACCCTTCGACGGAGACTCCCTCTCCCCAATTGCTACCCGAGAGAATCTGCACGGCCGACGACGTCACGCCCGACACGCCGGGAATCGCCGAGAGCTCCTGCTCCATGCGCTCGTACAGTGCCGTCGCTCGAGTCGAGTCGTATCCGCTTCTCGATGGCGAGACGCCGAATGTCACCACGTTGTCAATGTTGATCCCTAAGTCGACGCGGCTGATGTTGCGGAGGCTCTTGATGAACAACCCCGCCGAGATCAGTAGCGCCATCGAGAGCGCGATCTGCGCTGTGACGAGACTGGTGCGAAAACGCGCCGCGCCACGTCCGCCCGAAAGCTTGCCGGAGTTGTTGCGCAGCTCTGTCACGAGGTCCGGTCGTGTGCTGTGAAGCGCGGGGACGATGCCGAACAAGAGACCGGTGGCGAGCGACACTGCCGCGGTGAACCACATCACCGGCATGCTCAGCGTGAAATGCATCGACTCGTTCGATTCAGGCGGCAGCATCGCGGTGATGCCACCCAGCGTCCAGTGGGCCACGACGAGGCTCACCAGTCCACCCAGCGACGCGAGCACGACGGCTTCGGTCAGCACCTGCGCGATCAATTGGCGCCGTGAGGCGCCGAGCGACAGGCGCACCGCCATCTCCATGGCGCGGTTCGCGGCGCGTGCCAGCAACAAGTTCGCGATGTTCGCGCACGCGATCAGCAACACGATGCCGGTGATCGCGAAGAGCAGGATGAGCGGCGTGCGCGACTCTTTGATCGTCGAGCTTTGACCCTTGCGTCCATCGGCGAGAGTAATCTCCTTCGCGCGGAACTTCGTCATCGTCTGCGCGCTCATGCCTTTCTGCAGCGGTGCCTCGATGTCGTTGATGATTGGACGGTAGACAGCGTTCACGGCAGCCGCAGCCTGCTCGATCGTCGCGCCTGGCTTGAGCCGCGCGAAGATGTACACCCAATAACTGTCGCGCCTCTCGAATCCCGTCCAACCCTGATTCATCACGCCGCGCATGGTGATCGGAACAAACACGTACGGTTGTGCGCCAAGCGTGGTGCCCGTGAACTTCTTCGGGGCGACACCAACAATGGTCATCTGTTGGCCATTGATCGTAATGATCTTGTTGACCACCGATGGATCCGCCCCGAGACGCGTCTCCCAGAACGGATAGCTGAGAACGGCGACGTAATGGCCACCAATCGTTTGATCATCGTTCGGCGTGAGCAGTCGCCCCAATGCCGCGTGGATTCCAAGAACGGGGAAGTATGATCCCGAGACGAACACGCCGAGGCCATTCACAGGGGTCTGGCCTGTCATCGCGACATTGACGCCGAACAGAAAGTGGCCGGCCACACCACTGAACGCGGTGTGCGCCTTCTCGAGGTCGCGGAACATCGGATAGCTGAACACCTCGTGACAGTCGCCCGCCTGGTTGCACGAGTTGGAACCGTTCTGCGGACCTGGAGCCGCCAAGTTCACCAGGCGCTCCGGCTGCGCAACGGGCAATGGGCGAAGCAGCATCTGATTGAACAGCGAGTAAATCGCCGCGTTGGCGCCGATGCCGAGTGCGAGCGACAGTACCGCCACCACGGTGACGAAGGGCGTCCGGAAGAGCGTCCGGAAGGCGAGCTTCAAGTTGCGCATGCGGTGTCCGGTCGAGGGCGAGCGACTGTACGGCGCCGGGGCGGCGATGGTTACAGAATCTCTGCACGCCGGCGGCGTGAACCGGTGTTGGACACGGCGGTGACCGGAATGGTTTGGTTGACGGCATTGCCTATGCAGTCGTCGGCAACCTCGACGGCACCACCACGTCTCGCTTACCTCTTCTGGACACGAACGATGCGCACTACGGGAACGGTCAAATGGTTCAACGGCGAGAAAGGCTTCGGCTTCATCACTCCCGACGGTGGTGGCAAAGACATCTTCGTCCATTTCTCGGCGATTCAGGCGACGGGATACAAGTCCTTGAATGAAAACGAGCGCGTGGAGTTCGACGTCGTGCCCGGTCAAAAGGGACCGCAAGCGGAGAACGTCACTCGGCTCGATGCCGGCCAAACGACGGGCCCGGCGGATCAGCAACAGGACGCCGGTCGCGGTCGCGGAGGCGGAGAGCGAGGCGGCAAGCCGTGGGAGACGCGGCGCGTCGATCGCTGGGAAGACGAAGGTCCGCGGCGGCGCGGATAATTGTTGGCGCTGGTTGCCGTTGGTTGGTGTTGGCTACCAGCTGCCGTCGATCAGCGACCGGAAAAGGTGCTGCCGCGGTACTTCTCCAACTCCTCGGGCACGGGGCAGATGAGCGACTGCTCGGCGAGCACACGGACGAGTCTCACGCCTGCCGTGTCGAGGCGGGACGCGGCAATCGTCCTGCATTCCTCGATGACCTGTTCGCACGAGACCGCCGCCAAACGTCTCGTTTGACAAAACTCCGTGACCGCCCTGACCAGGCGGTCGGGTGTGTACTCTGGTGCGTCGAGTGGAATCAACTGCTTTTGCAACCGCCTATGCGCGATCGTGTCCAGCTCGCGCTGGATTGGCCTACTGATCGGCGCCAGCGGAACGGAAGGTATGGCTGTCATGCGAGTTCTCGGGAGTGCGCCGAAGTCAGCATCGAAATCCGTGCCAACACGAGTGGCGCGTCAGATTGTGGATCTGACCCGCACCACGCGAAAATGCCCCGCCAAGCAAGTCGGCGGGGCATTTGGACGATTAGATGATCGAAGCGATGCTCAAGTCTTGATCTTGTTCGCCTTCACGTCCTCCGCCTTGGTCAGGTGCTCCTGCACCTTCCCGACGGCCTTGGTCAGCATGTCCTTGAGCTTCGTGTTCGTGGTGGACTTTTCAAAGTCCTGCAATTTGTCGAGCACGGCCTTGTGGCCGTCGATCTCCTTGTCGATGAAGTCGCCGTCCCAATCTTTGCCGGCTGGCTTCTTGGTGAGGTCGGCAAGCTCGTCGTGCGAGTTCTTCATCAGGTCACTGACGTCGCTCTTCGTGGTGTCCGGCGTGATCTTGTTGCTGGACGCGAACGACTTGCCTTCCTTCAGCATCGCCTCATGGTCTGTCACCATCTGGCGCGCGAACGCTTTCACCGCCGGGTTCGTCGACTTCCGCTCGGCGAGACGTCCCTCGGCGACCTCGGCATTGTTCGCTGCCGCCGCGTAGGCAAGGATCTGGGCGTCCGTCCAGCCGTTGTTGTTCGTCGCGCCGGCCGGCGCGGTCGTGTCCTTACCCATCGCGGCTGCGTGTGAGGTGTCTGCGAGCGAATCACGATGAGCTACTTCGCCCGCAGCCGCGGTCGTATCCGTTCGCCCGTTGTTCGCGCGTTGACAGCCGACGAGCATGGTGCTCGCCGCGACGATGGCGATTGCTACGGTCCAGCCGGTTGATGTCGATCTCGAGTGCATGGTGGTCTCCGCGTCGACGTGCTATCAAAAGCTGCCGAGGAACACGGCGGACTCTCCGAGCGAGTTTCTCGGCGGCTGCCGCCTGTAAGGCGTCTCGGGCCGGTCTGTGCAAACGGTGAGCCGACTCCGCGTCCGATGCACGTCGTGCCGCGAGCCGACAACGTCGAGCGCGCTATGAAGCTCGTCTATGCGTTCGTCGCTGGGCGTTCGGCGAAGATCTGCGCCAAGTGGACGAGCGCCTCCGTCGTCTTTTCCAGTCCGCGACGCGAGTTGAATTCCAATTTGCTGTGGAACTCGTGGCCACCCGTGAAAATGTTGGGGCAGGGCAGTCCGCGAAACGTCAGCTTCGACCCGTCGGTTCCGCCGCGGATCGGCATCGTGTACGGCGAGAGTCCAGCGCGGCGCGCGGCCTCGACGGCATTCTCCATCAGTTGCGGATGGTTCTTCAGCACCTCCTTCATGTTCTTGTAGTTCTCTTTCACCTCGACGTCGATCGTAACGCCCAGGAACTTCTTCTCGGTTGCCGATGCGAGATCTCGCAACAGCCGCTCTTTGGCGTCGAGTCCCGCGAGCTCGAAGTCACGCAGAAGAATCTTGATACTCGATTCCTGGACGTCGGCGACACCAATGTACGGATGCACGAATCCGACGCGGTCCTCCGTCGTCTCCGGCAGCATGTCGGCCGGCATGCGCGACAGATAATCGGCCATCGCGTAGATGGAGTTCACCATCACGCCTTTGGCCGTGCCGGGATGCGCGCTCTTGCCATGAAATGTCACGGTGGCCGCGCGAGCGCTCCAGGTCTCATCACTCAGCTCGCCGAGTGTGCTTCCGTCAACGGTGTATGCGAACTGCGCGCCGAAGGCGGCGACGTCGAACTTCTCGATGCCGAGGCCAATCTCTTCGTCGGCGGTGAATCCCACCGCGATCTTTCCGTGTTTCACCTGAGGATTCTGGCGCAGCATGTCGATCATGGTCATGATCGTGGCGACGCCAGCCTTGTCATCGGAGCCGAGCAGCGTGGTGCCGTCGGTGGTGATGATGTCGTCGCCGATCAACTGATCGAGCACGGGATGCTGTGCGACGGTGATGACTTGAGTTGGATCGTTCGGCAGCGTGATGTCGCCGCCCTGGTAGTTTCGATGGATGACCGGATTGACGTTGGCACCGGTGACCGCCGGCGACGTGTCGACGTGCGCGATGAATCCGATGACCGGCACGTCGGTTGCCGCGATGTTCGCCGGAATCGAGGCGTAGACCATGCAGAACTCGCTCACGCGAACGTCGCTCACGCCCAGCTGCTTCAATTCCGCCACAAGCAGATTCGCCAGCGTCCATTGTTTCGCGGTGCTCGGCGTCGTCAATTGGTCTTCTTGCGATTGCGTGTCGATCCGCACGTATCGGAGGAATCGGTCGACCGCGCTTTCCATTGGGGGAGTGAGAGATGTGGTCATGGCCTGTATAGTAATGGGCCATGTAGCGCCCCGAGATTTCGCAAGGTTGCGGAGCTAGCCGCCAAGGCATATTCGTTCACGAAGCCTATGACGAATCCGTCGCCCATCGAGACGCGTCTCGCGACCATCGAACAGGATTTGGCCGCGCTCACCGCCGAGATCGCGGCATTGCGCGCCGAGTTGCAGGCGGTACGCGGAGACGTTCGGCGCGCACCGACGATGCCGCTCCGCGCGCCGTTGGCTCCGCCGCGCCCCGTGCGCCGAATCGCGATTCCGACGACCGGCCTCTCGGCGCAGGATCTCGAGCGCTTGCTTGGACGGTACGGCATGTTGGGCATCGCGGTGATGGCTGCCGTTGCCGCGGTGGGCACGTTCCTCAGTTGGGCGATCAGTCATGGATACTTGAGCCTGGGACCCGGCGCGAGAGTCGCTGCGGGTCTCGCGTTCGCTGTCGCGATCGGCGCGTGGGGATTCAGGCTTCGTCGCACCGAACGCTCGTTCGGATCGAGCATGCTCGGCCTGGCCCTCGTCATCGTCCAAGTGTGCGCGTACGCTGTGGGTCCATCGTTCCACTTGGTGCCGACCACCGTTGCGTTCGCGGGTGCGATGGTCGTCTCGTGGGCGCTCGCCATGTTCGCCCACGGTGAAAACGACGAGCCGCTGTGGTGCGTGGGTTTTGGCGGCGCGTCGCTCGCACCATTCGTGACGTCCGATGGGCACGGCAGTGTCTACGCACTCTCATTATATGGCGCGCTCGTCCTATTGACGGCGTGTTTCGCCATCAGCCATCGCACATGGCCCGTTGCCTGGCGCGTTTTCTACGGAGCGGCGGCGCTGTTCGTTCTCGGTGCTGCGAGCGTCGCGCGCACGACGGGAACGCTCACGGTGCTTGCCGTTTTCGCTCTTCCATTCGTCGTCGGCGTGGCGGGAATTCTTCCGTTCGCGCCGGAGTCTCGCAAACGCGGCGCGTTGCGGTGGCTCGCGATACTCGCTGTTATGGCGACCGCGATCGCGCACGCCGTCACTACGCGCGAGCATTGGATTCTGACGGGCGCCTTCACCGTTGCGACGACGCTTTGGCTCCTCGTAATCGATCGTCACGCCGGCGTGCGTCAGTCGAGTGTCTTCGCGGGCAATCGTGGGCGTCCAACGCTGCTCGACTGGATCGACGGCGCCGCCATTCCGCTTGCGTTCTCGTTGCAGGCAGTCGAGGCGATGGCCTCGGCCGCAAGCCCGATCTACGTGTGGGCCGCTGCGACACTTCTCCTCGGGACATTCGCGTGGCGGCGCGACGTTGGCTCCTTGCGCGATGCGGCCGCGTTCGCGTCTTCGGTGTTGCTCATCGGTGCCCTGACGGCGCTTCCGCTGGAGGTGCCGGCGGGACGAATCGCGGCGATCGTCATGGTTGGCCTCCTGCTGCTTGGAATGCACGTTGCGCGACCGAGCCGGAGCTGGCTGGCCGTCGGTGGTTCGTTGATCCTGCTCGCCGCCGCACTCAGTCTCGAGACGCTGATGGATCGACGTGCGTACCAGTTCACGGCATTCACCACCGAGCCATCCGCGACGGCATTGATCGTCGCGGCCGGATTTGTCGCGGCTGCGCGATTCTGGCGCGCACTTCGCGTCGCGACTCGTACATCGACCGGCGAACGTCCGGAATGGTCGTACGCCGGGGCAATCAAATTTCTCATACGAGTCGTGACGCTCGCACCGTGGTTGTGGGTCTTCGTGTGGGTGCTGGTCGAGTTGGCGATGGCGTACAGTCCGACCACGTCCACATTGCTCCTCGTGACGTATTTCGCCGCGACCGCGGTAACGTGCGTCGCCGCCGGTCGTGCACGCCGCGCGGCACGGCTCAGGCAAGCGGGGCTTGCGCTCGGACTCGTCGCTGCCGGCACCGCCGTCTACGGCGCAAGCACGTACTTCGACTTTGCAGCGCGGATCGTCGCGTATTTGGTGACCAGCGCGTTCCTGTTGGGAATTGCCTATTGGTATCGCCGGCCGGGTGCGTCGCCGGCGACGGCGACGTAAGACATTCGCAATCGCATGCACCTCAAACCGCTCGACGCCAAGAAGAAGCTCTCGCTTCGCGACTCTGACGCGCACGCACCCCGACACGCACCGTCGGGCGACAAGCTGAAAGAGCTCACCGACGAACAGACGACGCGCATCTCGGAGCTCCAACGCGTCTTCTACGCCGACGGACGCTTCGCGCTGCTGATCGTGCTGCAGGGGCGCGACGCGTCGGGGAAGGACGGAACGATTCGTCATGTCTTCAGCGCGGTGAACCCGCAATCGTGCGAAGTCACCAGCTTCAAGGTGCCGACCGAAGTGGAACGGCGGCACGATTTTCTGTGGCGCGTTCACCAACGGGTGCCGGCGCGCGGCATCATCGGCATCTTCAATCGCTCGCACTATGAGGACGTTCTCGTCGAGCGAGTGCACGGGACGATGTCCAAGCGCGTGTTGTCCGAGCGCTACGAGCAGATCAACGATTTCGAGCGCATGTTGTCCGACAACGGCGTCGTGATTCTCAAATTCTTCTTGCACGTCTCTCGGGACGAGCAGCGCCGGCGACTTCAGGAACGGCTCACCGACGAAACCAAGAATTGGAAATTCCGCGCGGGCGATCTGGACGATCGTGCGATGTGGAAGGCTTATACGGCGGCGTACCGCGACGCGCTCCGCGAGTGCTCGAAGCATCATGCACCGTGGTACATCGTGCCTGGCGACGACAAGGGCGTACGAAACTGGCTGGTCGCGCGAACCATTGCAGACACGTTGGGCGAACTGCGCCTGCGTTATCCGCCGGCGCCGCCTGCGGTTCGGGCGCTCGAAATCAAGTAAGCGCAAACGCCAAGACCCGGCCGCGATGAACGGAAAGAGCTCGCGCGAGATCCTCGCCCAGCCAGTGAAGCGCGCGGCACGCGTCATCGCTCGCGCACGACTCGACGCCGTTCGTGAGGCGTACGCGCGGTTCGATGCCGACCAGCCCGACGGTCTTCACGACCTCCGCGTGGGATTGCGTCGATTGCGAAGCTGGTTGCGCGCCTTTCGACCGGAGCTCGACGACACCGTGCGGGGGAAAACGCGCCGGCGACTGCGCGATCTCACGCAGGCCACAAACGCCGCACGCGACATCGAAGTCTGGAGCGATTGGATCGCGACGCAACCACGTGTGCCTCCGCGGGCACGGCCAGGCTTGCGCTACATGGCCAAGTGGCTGCAGGCCGACCGCGATGCCGCGCTGCGGAAATCGACGAAGCGACTCCGCGCCCGCCTGCCCAATCAGCTCGACGCGTTGGAGAACGAGCTGTCGAGCTACAACGCGCCTGTTCCCGCGGACGACGACAGCGCGAGCGAGACGACGCTGGCTGTGGCGATCACGGAATTGATCGAGCACACTCACCAACGCTTCACGCACTGTCTCGACCGCGCGGGCTCGGCCAAGGGCGTCTCGTCGATTCACCGCTGTCGGATTGCGGCGAAGCGTCTTCGCTATCTGCTCGAAGCCCTCGCGGACTTTCCGCTCGCGGAGCAGGCAGTCGCGCAACTCGTCGAGGTGCAGGACGCGTTGGGGACGGTGCGCGAT
This sequence comes from Gemmatimonadaceae bacterium, assembly GCA_025934075.1. Taxonomy (GTDB): domain Bacteria; phylum Gemmatimonadota; class Gemmatimonadetes; order Gemmatimonadales; family Gemmatimonadaceae; genus JAQBQB01. Next base: position 387 of record JAICYT010000080.1, on the reverse strand, counting down.
CTGCGGCTGTTCGTCGACGGCGTCGTCCAGCGCATCAGTGTCATTGCCATGATCGATGCGCGGCGACGTGCCGCGCGAACGTTGCACATGGATGTCGACGCGGCGTCGTCACCCGTTTTGGCGCGCGTTCGACCAGGCATGCTGCTGTTGGCGAAACGGGCGCGACGCGAGGCCGACGCGGCGTTCGAGGGATTTCGGTCGGCGTGGGACGAGGAGCGCCTCGCTTCATTGGAGCAGCAACTCGGTCGGCTCATCGAATCGTTCGGGCCGGGCTGATTCCATGCGACTCCGCCGTTCGGGACGCGCGTCACCAACGGCCGGTGGTTGTAGCTAAACCACCAAGACAAAATTGACAAGCGAAGCAACAGCAATAACAATGTGGGAGGC
>JAICYT010000075.1 GCA_025934075.1 Gemmatimonadaceae bacterium | reverse complement strand
TTCTTGCAGAGCCTGCACGGGCTGACGGCGAATCAAACCGGTTTAGTGATTTTGCCGGGAGCGATCGCGTCGGCGGTTACCATGGCGGTGGTGGGGAAGAACGCGAATCGACTGGATGCACGCGCCACGGTGTCGATCGGAGCGTTCCTGTTCTTCGTCTCGATGTGGATGCTCGCGCGCATGACATTGGCGAGTGGGCCGGAGGAGACGTTTTGGCCACTGATCCTGCGCGGCGTCGGTCTCGGATTGATCTTCGTACCCTTGACGAGCGCGACGATGGCGGAGATGAAAACGCATCAGCTCGCGCAGGGAACGGGCATGTTCAACCTGACGCGCCAGCTCGGCGGATCGATTGGCATCGCACTCATGGCAACGCTGCTCACGCGGTTCACGGTGCAGAAAAAAGCGCTGCTCACCGAACACGTGACGACGATGGACCCAACCTCGCTGGGCCGATTGGAATCGCTCACACGGGGACTCATCGCTCGCGGCATCAATCCGCTCGTCGCCAAGCAGCAAGCCCTAATGGTTCTCGACCGACAGATTCAGGCACAGGCAAGCGTGCTCGCGTTTTCGCGAATCTATATTCTCAGCGGCGTGATCTTGCTCGCCTCGCTTCCGCTGCTATTTCTTTTCAAGACCGGTAAGGGACGCGGAACTGCGGGACTCTCACACTAAGCTCACGTTGGGGCGAGGGGCTCACGTCTCGATGACGTACCCGCGCCCCCGAGCGGACACTGGCCACGTGGTCTCGACGGTGTCGCCGCGAATGCCGGCGATGACGTCGTTCAGATGCACGACGATGCACACGTGATTCGGAATCACGCGCACTTTCTCGCCGACCTGTGGATGCCAGTCAGTCGATGAGAGATCCAGAATGCCGTGTTCCTCGGACATGCCTTTTACCACCACGTCGTGTCGTCCGAGGACGCAGCCGAAGCCCTCGGCGGAATCGGTACCGCGCATCGGCTCGCGGCCGAGTGCTTTCGTCCCGGCGTCGATGACCGCCTGGCCCGGCACCGCGGTGCTGACGACAGTCGCCAAGACGGTAAGAGCGCAATCGTCCCAGTCGCACGCGCCGATCGCGGCCGTCGTGCGATCGTTGTAGACGTAGGTTCCAGGTCTGAATTCCGTGACGCCCGTAAGCTCGTGTGTGTTCCACATCGTTGGCGTCGAGCCGCCGCTCACGACCGTTGGGTGGACGCCGGCACGGTCGAATGCCTGGAGCGTATCGCGGAGCGCGGCATCCAGTTGCTCGAGCTTGGCCGCTTGGCTTCCGACCGCGTCGCGGACATGACCCGGATAGAACGCGATGCCCGCGAACTCCAGCGGTGGACGCTCGCACACGGCGCGCGCTAGTGCGATCGCCTGCTCGACGCGCGGCACACCGACTCGATGCATGCCGAGGTCGAGCTCGACGTACACGCTGATCGGCCGATCCGCGTTACGCCCGGCGGCCGCGGCGTCGTCGATGGCGGTGAGCGAGTCGAGGGCCACGGTCAACTTCACCGTATCGGGTAGCGACGCCAACCGGTTCGCTCGCGCCATACCGACCGGCGGATACGCGACGAGGATGTCGTCGCAGACCGTGCTCATGACCTCAGCTTCGAACGGCGTGGCGCAGGTCACGCCGACCGCGCCACGCTCGAGCTGCTTGCTGGCGATCCGCGGTGCCTTGTGCGTCTTGATGTGCGGCCGGAGCGCGAGATCGTGCGCGGTTGCATATGCGGCCGCCCGGTCGAGATTACGGGCGAGCCGATCGAGATCGACCACGGGGACTGGAGTCTCGAGATCAGCGATCGTCAGCGGCATCTTCGAATTCGAACCTCACTAAGTGGAGACGATAAATGACACAACGCGAGCGGCAGTGGCAACCAGTGCTGTTCGGTGGAAACGTATCACCGCCGGTTGGAGCATACTCGCCGGCGGTCAAAGCGGGCGGATTTGTATTCGTCTCCGGCCAGGTTCCGCGCGATCCGGTGTCGGGCGAGCTCGTCGGCGACGACGTCGAATCGCAGACTCGGCAGGTCATTCGCAACATCGAGCGCGCGCTCGAGTCGGCCGGCGCGTCGCTGAGTGACGTCGTCTCGATGGTCGTGTATCTCGCCGACGTCGACGATTGGGGCCGGTTCAACACCATTTACAAGGAGCTGATGTCGCCCCCGTATCCGACGCGTACTGCCATCGGTGCGAACTTGCGCGGGATCACGATCGAGATCAGCGCGGTGGCGTATGTAGGGACCGCGAGCTGACGAATTGCCGAGAGGTCGGAAGCGGGCTCACGCGTTCGGAGGGAGCCTGCGATCGATTAACGTCGGTTGAACAGCAGCGTCTACCAGTTCGACGGCGGGATGGCCGCCGCAACTCTTTCTCACTGGTGGAGGATCACCATGATTCATATTCGTACTGCGCTTGCTGCCGGCATGCTCGTCGTCGGCGGTGCCGCGATTGCCGCGGCGCAGCAGTCGCCTCCGGCGACTGCCCCGCAAGCGCACGCTCAGGCCGGTCGCCACCTGCGCGAGGGCTTCGGTCCACGCATGCGCGGTCAGCTCTTCAAGGGCATCACGCTCAGTGACGCCGAGAAGTCGAACATCAAGAACGTTCAGGCGAAATACGCGCCGCAGATGAAGGCACTGCGCGAGCAGTTTAAGCCGCAGCTTCAGGCGGCTCGTGAAGCCCGTCAGCGCGGTGACAGCGTTGCGCTCAAGGCGATGTGGCAGAAATCGGCGGCTCAGCGCGAGCAGACCAAGAACCTCCTCGATGCGGAGCGCAACGATCTCCGCGGCGCGCTGACGCCGGAAAACCAGGTCAAGTTCGACGCGAACGTGAAGCAGTTCGAGCAGCGGGTTGCTCAGCACGCCGGCAAGGCTTGGAAGAAAGGTGGTCGCTCGGCAGCACCCCGCGCGTAATTCCTCGTAATTGCAGCGCGGTTCCGACGCGTCATTGGGCGCGAGCGTGCGGGTGGGCACGTTCCCTCAGTCCGCGGCGAAGAAGATGACGGTCCGGGGCTCGACTTCCGGGCCGTTGTCTTTTTTGCACGCCGCCGATCGACGACGCGGTGTGCCCGATCTCAGCGCGCGGCGCGATCTCGAATTTCCGGGACCTCGATCACTCTCGACGCCGGCCCGGACGTCTCGACTGCCCACGTCAACGCGCCGATCATCTGCCCGAGCGTAACCATCCCGAGTCGCCGCGCACCGTCTCGCGTCGCCGGCAGCGCTCCGAGCAGCCAATACATAGGCAGGAGCGCGTAGGCCCATCGATGCCCGGGTCCCAGCACATACCACGGCCGAAGCACCGTGTGCGGCATTCCGCTCTCGCGCAGCAACGCTTCCACTCGCATTCGGACGTCGACGTACGCGTGCATCACCGGTGCCGGATGCGCGACACTCACGTACACGAAGTGCCGAGCTCCCGCGGATTTCCCTGCCGCGATGCACTCCTGCGCGCCCACGAAGTCGATGGCCTCGAACTCCGCTGCCTTCTTTGGCGACGGGTGCGGCGTCCCAACGAGATGCACCACGAGTGATCCCCTTGCGACTGCCGATGTGAATGATTCGCGCGCCAGTACGTTGCCGACGATCGGTGTGGCCCCGGCCGGTAGTCGTTGCTCCGAACCAGCGCGCACAAGGGCATCGACATTGTGCCCGCGAGCAATGAGCGCCGGGATCAGTCGACGCCCGATGTAGCCGGTGCCTCCAGTGAGGAAAACATTAGTCGCTGCCATCGGCGACAACTCTGGACTCGACAAGGTTCAGTTCGCAAGTTTCTGCTGCCTTCCTCCACGGATACGTCGCACGAACGCCTGCCGGATTCAGCGCTCCAACCGGAGTTTTTCAATGCGTGTGCACAAGATCGTTGCTGTCATTCTGATGGCCCAGAGCGGAATCGCCGCTCAACAATCGCCACCCGCCAGGCACGCGTTCACGCCGGCTGACTGGTACAAGATCACCACCGTCAGCACGCCGGCGCTCTCGCCCGACGGCGCCAAGGTAGCCTTTACCGTAACGACGGTTCGCGAAGCCGAGAACAAGCGCCACTCAGAAGTCTGGGTCGTCCCAACGCAAGGCGGAGAACCGGCCCGATACACCACACCGGCGTTCGAGAGCAGCAATCCGCGCTTCTCGGACGACGGCAAGATCCTGTACTTCACGTCGCAGCGTCCGGGCGGACGCGGAGCAACCTGGGCGCTCCGCATGGATCAGCCGGCCGGCGAAGCATTTCAACCCGAAGGGTTGCCGCACATTCAATCCGGATCGCAGCCCGCGGACAGAAGTTTCGCGATCGTGACGCAGGGACAGGCCGGCGGTCGTGGTGGTCGCGGCGGCGGCCGCGGGGAAGCGCCGAGCGATTCGTCGAGTGACAGCGTCGCGACGAACGACCCATACGCGCGAATGCAGCCCATGGCTCGGCCGCCGTATGACGCGATCACCAAGCCGGAAAACCCCGCGCGCTTCGACGGTCGGCAGATTGACGACATGATCTACAAAGGCAACGGTCAAGGCTACTTGCCGGGACCGCGCACTGCGCCACGCGCGCAAACACTCAAACCAGCGCAGCTCTACATCGAGCGACCGGGTCAAGTCCGCAAGCAGATCACGAACACGAGCTACTCGCATCGCGATGCCGTGGTCTCGCCTGACGGCAAATGGATCGCCTTCATCGCCGACGCCAAGCTGCGTGCCGACTCGGCCGTCACCGCCGAGCGTGATTCGATTGGCAAGCTGCCGCCCGATCGCAAGCGCGACGAACAGCCGCGCAACGAAAGCGAGATATTCATCCTCCCGGTCGGCGCGTGCGAGGCGCAGGCACCCGACTGCAAACCGCGCGCGCTCGAGTATCCGGGCAATGAATCGCAGATTGTTTGGTCACCCGACAGCAAGCGCATCGCCTTCGTCGGACAGCTTGGACGATTCAAGAATCAACATCTACTCGTCGTGAGCGCAGCCGGTGGCAAGCCGCAGGATGTGCTCGGGTCGTGGCACTACGAGCCCGGACAAATTCGCTGGCTGACGAGCGGTCAGATCGCGATGCTTACGTCGACGGGCGGCAGCACCGGCATTTACAAAGTCGATCCGGACACCAAGAAGATCACGACCGTCCTCGGTGGTCGGCGTCAGGTCAGCGCCGCGGTGTTCGACAAGTCGGAGCAGCACGTGGTCTACGTCTCGACCGATCTCACTCATCCGACGGAGCTTTACGTCGCTACGATCGACGGCGCGTGCCCGAGTGGGCAAAGCGGCTGCGAGCGGAGGCTCACGTCGTTCAACGACAAGGTGAATGCGGAAGTCGCGTGGGCAGACGCCGATCGGTTCGACGTGAAGTCGGTTGGTGGTCTCGAGATCGAAAGTTGGCTGATGAAGCCCTATGGGTACGATCCCGCGAAAAAATATCCCGTCGTCCTTTACATCCACGGCGGCCCGCACTCGGCATACGGCGAAAATTGGTTTGACGAATTCCAGAATCTGGCGGGCGCTGGCTTTTTCGTCCTGTTCACCAATCCGCGCGGATCGAGCGGTACGAACACTGAGTTCACGTTTGCGAGTCGCGGCGATTGGGGCGGCAAGGACTATGAGGATTTGATGAAGGCGGTCGACATGGTGGCAAAACGTCCCGACGTCGACTCGACACGAATGGGCGTGACGGGCGGATCATACGGCGGGTTCATGACCGCTTGGGTCACGACGAAGACGAATCGCTTCAAGGCCGCCGAGACCGATCGTATGATCAGCGAGTGGACGTATTGGTACGGCGCGTCGGACGCGCAGGGTCTGACGGAAGGAGAGTTCTTCGGCAAGCCGTGGGAAAATCAGGTCATGTACGACACACTGTCGCCGATTCGCCACGTCAAGAATGTGAAGACGCCGACGCTGCTCGTGCAGAGCGAAGAAGATTTTCGCACGCCGATCGGAAACGCCGATCTCTGGTTCATGGCGCTCAAGAAGCAGGGTGTGCCCGCGGAGTTCGTCCGGTATCCGCGATCCAATCACGATTTGTCGCGGACCGGCGAGCCGTGGCTGTTGGTCGATCGGCTCGGTCGTCTTCGGCAGTGGTTCACGTACTGGCTCAAGGAGAAGCCGGCGGCGGCCGCGGCCGACAAGTAATTCAGCGAATCGCGGTACGAATCCTGATGATCTCGCCACGATGAGGCGTCTCGCGTCGTGGTCGGTGTTGCTGGTCGTCGGGGTTTCGGGCTGCGGCTCGTCGCATGAGGCTACTGCTTCAGGTGAGGTCGGGTCGCGTGGTGCCATCGAGCTCGCGCGGGCGATCTCGCAGAGCGACGAGCTCGAGGACGCGAGCGCGTTGATCGACCGCGGTCATCCGTGGCGGGCGACGCAGCTCTTGGCCCCTGTTCTGCGCGATCCGAAGAAGCGCACTCCGGCAGCGTTGCTCATTGCAGCGAGAGCGGCGGCCGGCTGGAACGGGTGGACGGAGGTCGACAAGCTGCTTGCCGCGGAGACCTGGATCGACGCCCAATTCGACGGTGAGGCACGCGAGCTTCTCACCCGGTCGGCACTCGAGCGCGGCGCAGATACGTCCGCGCTCGCGCACGCGTCGGCGTCAGTGAACGATACGCGTGCTCCGGACGTGCGCGCAGCGAGGCTCGTGCTCCTCGCTCGCGCTCTCGAGCGCAACAATTACTTCGACAGCGCGGCGGCGAGCTACTCGCGCGCGGCCGAGTCCTTGCGCTCGGTGCGTGATTGGCTCCAACTGCGCGTCGCTGGCGTGCAGGGCGATTCAGCCAAGCGTGCCGCGACGTTCGCGACGGTCACGCTTCCGGTCGCGCGGTCGCGCATCCCGTGGACCGACGCGCAGACGCGCGAACGATTCGCCGACGCGCTCGGTGCGGCGACGCGCTATGCGGCGCTCGGTGCGACGGTCACCGCGCTTCGTCTGCGCTTGTCGGTCGCGCCGGACAGCGATACGCGCGACGTCGTCAAGAACGAGCTGCTCGCCTTCATTCGAAGTCACAACGGATCAGCGGACGCGAAGAGTGCCGTTGAAGTACTCGACAAAGGCTTCACGAGCTTTTCACCGGCCGAAGAGCTGGTAATCGCCCGCAGTGCGGCCGCGAGCGCACCGCCGGCGCGAGCCGTCACCGCCTTCGAGAGAGCGCTGGCCCAACCCACACTCGTCACGCCGAACGATCGGCTGATATATGCGCAGGTGTTATCGCGCGTCGGCCGCACGCGTGACGCGTTGGCGCAGCTCGCCTCGATCCAAGGACCGCTCGAGGGACAGGCAGGCTATCAGCGCGCGCGCATCCTGCTCACCTCCGGCACCGGCGACGCGACGCGCGCGGCGCTACGGGACGTCGTCGAACGATTCCCGAACGATACGAGCGCGTCGAGTGCCGCGCTCTACCTGCTCGCCGATCTCGTCACCGACGAAGGCGACGACGACCAGGCGCGTACACTCTTTCGCCAATTATCGCACAAATATCCAACGAGTCCGCGTGCCGCGAGCGGACGCTTTCAAGCGGCGCTCATTGCACTCGTTCATGGCAACGCGAAAACGGCCGCGATGGAATTCGATTCGCTCGCGACGCGAATGCCGCGCTCAGACGAGGCGTTGGCCTCGCGGTACTGGAGCGGCCGCGCATGGGCCGAGGGCGGGAATCGCGCCCTGGCTCAGCAACGTTGGCGAGAAGTCATCGCGGCTCAACCGCTGTCCTATTACGCCGTCATCGCCGCACGCCGGCTCGAGCAATCACCGTGGACGCCGACCGCACAGCCGGATTCGTTTCCGCACACCGCGAGTGTCGACAGCGCGATGGCTCGAATTGCGCTGCTCGATCGGTTGGGCATGGATGCCGAAGCACGGTTCGAGTACGACGCGCTCGAGGAATCGGCGGCGTCTTCGCCCGAGCGTCTCATGGCGACCGCCCATGCGTTCCTCGAGCGCAATCAGTCGTCGCGAGCGATTCGGCTAGCGCAGAAGCTCGTCGATCTCGGCGCTCGCGATGCTCGCGCGTATCGACTGCTCTTTCCAGCGCTCGACCGCGAAGAGCTTGACCGCGACGCCAAGGCTCGCGGTCTCGATCCCGCGCTGGTCGCCGGGTTGATTCGCCAGGAATCGAGCTTCAATCCGCGCGCGCTGTCAGTGGCCGGCGCGCGCGGCCTCATGCAGGTCCTGCCGAGCGTCGGCGCCGAAGTGTCACGCTCCCTCGATTTCCCGTTGTGGAACCCGGCGCTGCTCTTCGACGCCGACGCAAACTTGCAGCTCGGTACGGCGCATCTCGCGTCATTCGTCAAGCAGTACGGCGCACTGTCTCGCGTTCTCGCCGCGTACAACGCCGGCGGCTCACGGGTGGCGCGCTGGTCGACGCGGGCTGGCGTCGACGACGCAGAGATTTTCGCCGAGCGAATTCCGTTCGTGGAGACGCGCGACTATGTGAGGCTGGTGCAGCGCAACCAGGCGATTTACAAAATCCTGTACGATTGGTGAGTCGTTTCCGCCAATCAGAATTCGGGAAACGCGTTCACCGCAGAGAATGCGGGAACGCGTTTCCCGTTCAGACGAGATCTACCACCCCGGTGCCAGCTGGAAGCCCCACACCCAATTCTTCTTCGGCCGTTGGAACGGATGCGCCGCGTACGCTTCCATGATCGCATAACCCATCAGGTTGAAGCGGAACGAGACACCCGCGCTGAACACCGGAATGCGATCGGCGCACGGATAGTACGACTGCTGCAACGCCTGGAGATTGCTGGTCGGCTGCGCGCAGTTCGTTGGAATGTCGTTCGCCTCGCGCGTCAACCGGAAGTTCGGCCCCTGCGCGTTCGTATACGACACGCCGGCATCGAAGAACGGCGAGACTTCCGTCGGCAAGAATGGGAAGTTGAGCAACCCGAATCCCTCTGTGCCGAACAACGGAATGCGGAACTCGGCATTGACGACCCCGACTTTGCTGCCGAAGAGCCGTTGGAATGCGGGGCAGCCAACCGTCGCTGCCTGCGATCCGGCCGATGCGCCCGTCACGACACATTCGTCGCTCGTGAATGAGCCATAACCGTAACCACGCATCAGGGTTTCTTCGCCCAGGTAAATCGGCCAGGTCGTGTTGACGTCTTCGGCGCCGCTGCCGTAGCGACCGAGAGACATTCCGCGGATCGCCAGAGTAAACGGTCGCATGAAGAAGTAGCGCCGATAGTCCGCGATCGCGAGCTGATACGTCACCGTGCCGAACGTCGGCGTATACTGCAGCCGATACCGCTCGCCTTGCACGGGAGACGTGAACGCCGCGAACGAATTGTCTCCGACGTACGCCACCGACGGCTCGGCGAATACCACCGGCTTGTACTGCGAACCGATATTCGTGTCTCGCTGATCGATGACCGAGTTGCCGACGAAAACTGTTTGGAAGAGCTCTGTGTCGAAGCCATAGTGCGTAGCCGTCGCCGTCAGCTCGAGACGGCGCGTACTCGAGAACGGATACTGCGTGAACAGCATCGCCTGGTCGATGTAAATCCGTTGCAAGACTTGATTGACCGAGTAGCCTTGCACAGGGCCGCCGGTCGTGGAAATCGTCGTGTCCTGCAGGTACACCTGTCCCGTGAGATACGGCACGTGCTCGATGCCGGCACCCCAATTCCAACGATTCTTCAAATTGTAATACTGCAGCGCGCCACCAATGTCCTTCACCGTTCCATTGGCTTGAATCGCCGCGAAAATCTGTCGGTCGCTCAACTGATCGCCGAAGATCATCGAGACGCCGCCCGCGACGCCGGTTCCGAATGGACCGCCAGCCACGACGCCCAGGCTCGGCTGACCGATCGCGTCGAGCGCGAACGTCGAGTGATAGCCCTCGACGGTGAACTCCGATCCTGACGGAAGACCAGTCGTCGGATCGGCGAGGTATCCCATCACCAGACTGCGTGTGACCTGCGGCGGCGGAAGCTTGTCGCCCTCGGCGACGTTTGTCGGCGTGACGGGAGTGCCGGCCGTCTCCGTCTGATCGAGGCCGCGAATCTCGTTGCCCTGATCGTAGAAGGTCGACAGCAGCATGCGTCCGGTCTGACGCGACACGGAGATCGATGGCGACACGGTGGTGATGCCGCTCACACCCGTCGATACGTGCGTCACGCGAAATACTTGTCCGCTCGCCAGGTTCAGACGGTAGACGTCGGCAAAGCCATCTTGATCAGAGACGAAGAAGATGTCCTTGCCGTCGGGCGAGAACTGCGGGTTGATGTGCTTTCCGCGCGCGAACGGCGAGAAGACGCTGATGCGCCCCGTCGCGAGATCGTACGTCGCGAGCTGCAGCGGCGAGAACTTGAGAGTATTGAAATCCGTCTGCGGACCGCGATCGGTCGAGAACGCGATCGTCTTACCGTCGGGCGACCAGGTCGGCTGAATATCGGCGTACTTGTCGTTCGTGAGCTGACGAATCGTTCCGGCGGACAAATCCATCAGATAGAGATCACTGATGCCGCCCGCCTGGCCCGAAAACGCCAGCGTTTTCCCGTCGGGCGACCACGAGACGTGACTCACCGCGCCGATTCCAGGAAGCTTGATGCGACGTTCGACGTTCGTGCTTTTCGTATTGAGGATCGCGATCTCGTTCGCGCCCTCCGCGTACACGATGAATGCGAACTCGCTGCCGTCCGGCGACCAGTCGCCCGCGGAATTGATGAAGCTGATGGCGTCGAAATGTGGATCGCTCGACGGACCGCCGAGCTTCTTGATGATCTTCCCGGTCCTGGCGTCGCCGACGAACAAGTCGATGCTGAACAGGCTGCGGCTCGAGAAGAATGCGAACAGCTTGCCGTCGGGGCTGATCGTTGGCGCGAGATTGTAGTCGCCCGTGTGCGACAGCCCGACGAGCTTTGTCCCTACGCTGTCCGGGTGCGTGCGACCCGCCAACTGCGGCAAGTACATCTCGCGATTCGCGGCAGCCCAATCCTTCGACAGCGAGTCTTGGTTCTCTCCGAGGACGCGAACGAGCGCGTTGTCCCAGCCGAGTCGTAGCGCCGTACGATAGACGTCGACGATCGCGCGATCGCCCCAACGGCCGCCGACGTACGCCCACAACGCCTGGCCATAACGATACGGGAAGTAGCGCGGGTCGGTCGTGAGCTGCTTGATCGTCGGAAACTTGTTGCGCATCACGGCGTCGCGCATCCACATCGCTGTAAGCGGATCTTCGCGCCCCAGCGAGAAGTACTCCGCCATTCCCTCGATCAACCACAGGGGAAGAGCGTCGAGGCGCATCAGTCCGCCGCCCGGCGTTCCTTCAGCGATGTTGTACTGGAACACGTGAACGAGCTCGTGTCCGAGCACGTGATCGTTGTCGGAATAGATGCCGGTGAACGGCATGATGACGCGCGTACGGTTCGACTCGGTTACGCCGCCCGTTCCTTCCTCGAGTTGCTCGCCGACGACGTTGGTCTGCTCGAAGTCAGGATGGTCGGCGTAGAAGACGAGCGACTTTCGATCGAAGGCGTGACGGAATGTGTCCGAGTGCCGCGCGTACCAACGTTCAGCCATGCGGGCGGCGTCGCGAACGATCGTCGACTCGGGTCCATAGAAGAAGTTGTCGAAGTGCTCCGACTTCAGAATTTTCCAGTCGAAGCTCTCGTATTGGACCTTGTTGCGTCCAAAATACTCCTGGGCGCCGGATGGAGATGACACAGCGAGCACCAGAAGCGGCGTGACTACCGCCGTCCAGCGCAATCGGAGTCGGGTCATGAAAGCCCCGCGGAGTTTTCCGCAGCAAAGAGTCGTTCCGGACCCCGGCAGATCGAGCCAATCGGGAGCCGTCTCTTGCTCGCGTCGGGCAAAGGACGTGCCCTACTGGATCAATCTTCCTGTCCGCCGAGCGAATTGCCGGCATCTCGGTATCGATGCGAAGATTCGCCCGGGGTATTGCATCAATTTTCGAGGGCTAGCGAAACCCCCGGGACGATCCGGAGTGCCGTTGTGCTCGGTCCAGCCTGTCACCGAGTGAACTTAGCACGCGAAGGTCCTGACTGCATTTAAGACACCCGAATCGAGCAGTCCCCCGAGTGCGGCGCACTCGATCCCCGACCAATCAACACGGCGAGCGCCGGTTAAGTTGCCGCGCGGCCAGAACCTTACACGGCCGCGGCGTCGATGGGTGTCTGAGGGCGGCCGGTCAAATGCTGCTGGGCGAACGCCAGCGCGAGATCGATGGTGCCAACGACGTTGTCCTGGCCGATTTCGTCGAGGAGTCCCGATCGACGCATGGCGACGAGCGGTTGATTCTGCAGCTCGGAGATCAAGACGAGCGTCCGGTCATGCCTGGTGCGTCGAACGAGATCGCGAAGCACGTTCAGTCCTGTCGAATCGATGGCCGGGACGTGCCGCATCCGAATGATCAGCACCTTCGGCTTCCTGAAAACCTCCGCCAGAACGTCCTTGAACTTCTCGGCCGCGCCGAAGAAGAACGGTCCGTCGATCTCGTAAACTTCGATGCCCGGTGGCACCGAGCGCGTCGAAATCTGGTCGCCCTCCTCGAGCTCGTCGGAATCCTCTCCGAGATCGTCGGTGATGTGACGAATGTCCGTCACCTCCGACATCCGGCGCATGAACAGGAACGACGCGAGCACCATTCCGACGCCGATGCCCATCGTCAGGTCGACGAGCAGAGTCAGAAAGAATGTCGTCAAGAGAACCGCAGCATCGCTGCGTGGGCCGCTCAGTTCCGCGACAAACACTCGCCACTCGCTCATGCGGTAGGCGACGAGCAGGAGGATTCCCGCAAGCACGGCAAGAGGGATCAAGCCAGCGAGCTTGCCGAAAAACAACGTGATCAAGAGCAAGACCACCGCGTGCGTCATCCCGGCGATGGGTGTACGACCGCCGGCTTTGACATTGGTCGCCGTTCGGGCGATCGCGCCGGTCGCCGGAATCCCGCCAAAGAGCGGCGTGATGATGTTCGCCACGCCTTGCGCAACGAGCTCCATACTCGAGCGGTGCCGGCTGCCGATCATTCCGTCCGACACAACGGCTGACAAGAGCGATTCGATCGCGCCGAGCGCCGCAATCGTCATGGCCGGCGCGACGAGGTCTCGCACGATCGTGAACGTCACGTGGGGAAACGCCGGTGCTGGGAGGCCGGCGTGAATCACGCCGAACCGGTCGCCGATCGTCATGACGGGCAGATGAAGCAGCCGAGTGACGGCGGTCATCGCGATCAACGCAACGAACGGCGCCGGCAGCTTCGTGCTGATCTTTGGCCAGATGATGAGGATGGCGAGCGTCGCGGCCGTGATCGCGATGGCGTACGGGTTGACGGTGTCGATGTACCGCCAGTACGCCGCGAGTCGCTCGAACACTTGGGCTGGGAGCGGCCCGGTTTTCAGGCCGAGCGCGGTGTCGATCTGCTGGCTCGCGATGATGAGGGCGATACCGGCGGTGAAGCCGATGGTCACCGAATGGGGAATGAACTTGATCGCGGTGCCGAGTCGGGCCACACCGAGTATCACGAGGATGACGCCGGCCATGACCGTCGCCACCGTCAGACCATCGATGCCGTACTTCTGGACGATTCCATAGACGATGACGACGAACGCGCCCGTCGGCCCGCCGATCTGCACGCGCGAGCCGCCGAGCGCCGAGATGATGAAGCCGGCGACGATGGCTGTGTAGAGGCCCTGCTGCGGCGTCACGCCGCTGGCGATGGCAAACGCGATGGCGAGCGGAATCGCGACGATGCCGACGATGGTGCCGGCTGTAACGTCGGCGAGAAATTGTTGTCGGTCATAGTCTTTGAGCGTCGTCGCCAGCTTGGGGACGAGCATTCTTAGCTTGGCTGAGAGGAGGGAAGGAGAAGGATTATGTCGCAGGCCGGGGAATACAAGCGGACATTGTTCGATCGTCACGGTCGTGCAGCGTTCGATTACATCCGGACCTAGGCGTACGGTGCCATGGTTCTCGGGCTCACGGTAGCGGCGATAACCCTACGCGTTCGCTTTCATTGCCGGGCAATCCCCTGGCATCGCGGCGCGGGCGGCGCGGGCTGAGTTGAAAGGGAGGGATGTCGCGATCCATATTCCAGTGTGATGCATCAATTCAATCAGGTGCAAAGCGAAAGGCTCCGCCAACCTCAGCGGAGCCTTCGCGTACACCAACCACTTCTTGCTTACGCCTTTCGATCCAAGCAGCCGGTGAAGTTCGGATTTCCCGTCTGTTCGTCCGTGGTAACAGGGAGGTTCAAGTCCACACCGTAGTTGCCGCCCTGGAAATGCACACCCACTGGGAACGTATCCGACCCGTCAACCGCACGACCATAGTCGCGAATGAGTCGACGCAAGTCGCCCAGCCGGTGACCGCGACCGAATTGCCAGAACGCTTTCTCACGGAACAAGAGGGCCACGCGACCAGCTTGCGTGCCGGGATCACTCAGCGCCGGCATCACCGGCGTCGTCCATCCCGGATGCGTTCCGGTTGCCGTCGGGCTGGGCGCCGTGAGTTGCAGCGGCGTGGCGCGCAGCGCGTTGAGAATCGACATCATGCTCGCGGCGTTACCGGCTTGCAGCGCCGCCTCTGCCTCGATCAAACGCGCATCGAGCCCGGCAACGACGGCGACCGCGGAGGTCTGGCCCCAGAGACTATCGACCTGAATGATGAAGGTGTTACCGTCTTGCGCCTTGACGGTGTCTCGACCATTCGCGGCAACTCTGTAGTGCGCCGGAACGCGCGGATCGTGCGCCGAGAAGAATGGAATCGCATTCTTCACGGTGATGCTGCGGTTATTCCCCTGCAAGCTGTCGGACACGACGTATCGGCCCTGGCTCGCGGCTTGATCCCACAACGTGTTGATACCGCCCGTGAGCGACGCGGTGACGTCGTAGCGATAGGTCGTCGGGATGCCGGCGACAAGCGCCGCCGCCGCCGGCGCGTTGGAGAGCCCAACGCCGAGCAATGCGCGCGCCTTTCCGATGCGAGCAGCGCGATTGATGGAGACGCTCCCGGCATCGGTTCCCGACGATAAGGCCAAGGCCGAATCGAACGAGGCGATCGCAACGTTGAATACATCCTTCACGGGGAGCGGGTTGCCGAAGACAACCTGATCGCCGGCGCCGTCACTGAGCGGAATGCCGTTGCAGTAATCTGACGCCAACTGGAGCTCCGCGAAGCCTCGAGCGAAGTACATCTCGCCGATGTCTGCAGTCGGCGTTGGCTTGTACTTGTTGAGCAGCGCGATCGCTTGATTGGCATCCGTGCGCACGCGATACAGCGCGCGCAACTCGGTGTTGACGGTCGCGTTGTTCAACTGAATGGAGCGCTGGTCCGTCTCCTGATTTTGCACGAACGTGGAGCTGGTGGCCCACTCGTCGACCAGGAGGCCGCCGAACATCCACGAGCTTTCTCCGTCAGCGGTCGCAACGCGCAGACGCGCGAGTGCGCCGTTGCGAACGGCGGTTGCGCCAGCCGCCGATTGCACCGACGACGGATTGATGATGCTCGGGTCGATGGCCTCGAGCAGGTTTGTCTTGACGGTGTCGCACGCGGACATTGCCGCGACACTCGCAAGGGCGAGCGTCGCTGCGACCGCTCGGCCACTGATCATTAGAAGTCTCATATATTTAGTGGTCGAAGGTCAGAAGCCGAAGTTGAGACGAAGCTGGAAGATCGTCGGCGCCGCGAAGGTCTGGAACTCGCTCGGCGTGTCTCCGCCACCCGTCGCCGTGAAGTCGCTTTCCGGATCCGTGCCGCGATAGTTGGTCCACAAGTGGAGATTGCGCCCCGAGAACACGAGGCTCGAGTTGCGCGCGCCGAGCTTCGAGAACAGCCGTTGCGGCAGCTCCAACGTCGCCGACAGCTCGCGCCACTTCACGAAGGCGCCCGGCTGGTAGTAGCCGTCGAGCGTCTTCTCCGGGGAGTAGATCGCCGCGACGACCATGGCCTGCTCCTCGAACGAAGCATTGGGGTTGAACAGACCGTTGCAGTTCGGGCGCGTGCAGCGAATGCGCTCCGTCTGGTTGTAGTACTTGTTGCCGCCACGCCAATCGAACAAGCTCTGAATGCGCAGGCGATGCTTGAACAGATCCAGACCCGGCGTGAACGTCGTGAGATAACGCGGCTCGGCGTACCCCCGGAACGAACCAACACCGATCACCGTGTGCCTCGGTTTGCCGGTCGTTGGATCGATGCTGTTGTCGAACATCGTGTCTACTTTGATCGACACCTCATCGACCGTCAGGATGCCGTCGCCGTTCTTGTCATTCCAACCGGTGATGGGCTTCGCCCAGATGCCGCCGATCGGATAGCCCGGCACCGTCCAGTTGGTGACACCGATCTGGGGCGGCGTCGAGCCCAGGCTGACAACCTTGTTTGCGTTGAGCGACGTGCTGAGATGGAAATCGATCCCGATATTCTGTCGATCGATCAATTGACCGCCGAGCGTTACTTCCAAGCCCGCGTTCTTGACGGCACCGAGGTTCTGATTTTGCCGCGTTGCGCCGGAGCCGAGCGAGGGCGCGACGATGGCCGAGATCAATGCGTCGTGCGTCAGCTTCGAGTAGTAGGTGACATCGAACTGAATCCGGTTACCGAACAACCGCGAATCGAAGCCGCCTTCCCACTCGACCGATCGTTCCGGACGGAGACTGTCGTTGCCTGGGGCCTGGAACTGTTCAATCGGTGCGTCTGTGGCCCTGATGCTCGCGGAGTTCGCCTGGAAGGTCCGCAACGCATCCGTGGATCCCGGCTGCACTCCTGACGCGCCGTTCGCGAGTCGGATACGCATGTTACTGATCGCGCCGAAGATTCCTCTTTTCGGAAAGAAATCCTCGTCGGAGATCACCCACGACAGAGACGCCTTCGGGTAATACACGCGCTGGAAGTTCGTGCCGAATGCGCTGTTCTGGTCGGTACGGACGGCCGCGGTCAAGAAGAGACGGTCGCGCAACGCGGCATCCTGTTGAACGAAGATGCCCCACGTCTTCGTCAGTGTGTAACCCTCGTTGACGCTGGGTGTAGAGCCAGCGGACGAAAGCGTCGCTCCAGGAGGCAGCGTTGTCCCGGTCGCCGAATTCTGATCGAGCCGGGAATTGTTGTACTGCGTGCCGACCGTTGTCTTGAGGTTCAACCACGCGAAGTGCGATGGATTGTAGTTCGCCGTGGCGCCAAGGTCGCCCGAGAGATTGGTGATGTTCGTGCGGCCGTTTTGTGCCTGTCCGTCGCGGTACGTCGCTGTGATTGGCCAGCCTTCGCCATTCATATGGAGATGGTTGTCGACGCGGTCGGCGAAGTCGGTGCCGAAGTTCGCGCGCGTTTGCAGCCAGCTCGCGGGACGCCAGTTCAGGTTCGACGAGAGAATGACGCGATTGATGTTCTGCTGGAGCTTGTCCGCCCAGACGAGTCCAGGCGTGCCGGCGCGATACCCGAGGAGTGAGTCCGCCAAGCCTCCGACGAGACCGTTGTTCCGATAGCCCGGACCGCCGAACGCCTGCGAGCCGATGCCCACCGTGTTGTTCGATTCGTTACTGATGAGCGCGTCCACCGTGCTATAGCCAAAGTTGAGCGCCGCGTCGAACTGCGGATTGACCTGCGCGCTGACGTTGCCGCGGAAGGCATTCAACAATCGCGTATTTGGGTGCATCTGCCACGGATGGATCGTGACACCA
>JAICYT010000205.1 GCA_025934075.1 Gemmatimonadaceae bacterium | reverse complement strand
TCGATATGGCGCGGGCGGGCGAGATACTTCTCGACGTAGACGTCGCCGTTCCCAAACGCCGACAACGCTTCGGAGCGCGCGAGCTGAAACGAGCGCGCGAAGTCGTCGACGTCGCGGGACACGCGCATTCCCTTTCCGCCGCCGCCCGCCGCGGCTTTGATGATGACGGGAAACCCAATTTGTTTGGCGAAGTTCAGCGCTTCGTCGACGTCTTCGACCGGACCCGGTGTGCCCGGAATGATCGGCACACCTACCGCCGTCATCGCTTTGCGCGCCGCGGCCTTGTCGCCCATCACCCGGATCTGATCGGCCGTCGGTCCAATGAAGGCAATCTTGGACGCGGCGCAAATGTCCGCGAATTCCGCGTTCTCGGCGAGGAAGCCGTAGCCAGGATGGATCGCGTCCGCGCCGGTGATCTCCGCGGCCGCGATCAGTCGCGGAATGTTGAGATACGACTCGCGCGCGGGTGCCGGGCCAATGCATACGTCGTCGTCAGCGAAACGCACGTGAAGCGATTCGCGATCCGCTTCCGAATAAACAGCGACGGTCTGCACGCCGAGCTCGCGGCACGCGCGAATGACGCGCAGCGCGATTTCTCCGCGGTTGGCGATGAGAACTTTGTTGAACATTTACTTCGCCGTGCTATCGCCCTCGAAACCGGACCAGGATGTATCGCTGGTGCCGGCAACGCCCTGAACGCGCAGGGCGAATTCCGCCGGGCTCGTCGCGTAGAAGACCGCGCTCTCATACGAAATGACGCCGCGCGAATACAGCTGCATGAGCGACTGGTCGAAGCTCTGCATGCCGTACTGCACGGCGCCTTCTTTGATGAGATCAGGGATGTTCAATGTTTTCGCCATGTCGCGGATGTTGTCGCGGACGGCGGCCGTATTGATCAGGACTTCGCACGCCGGGATTCGTCCTGCTTTGTCGGACCGCGGAACGAGACGCAGCGAGATCACGGCTTGTAGCGCGCTCGCCAGCGAGAAACGCACTTCGCCCTGCTGGTGCGGCGGATAGAACGACAACACGCGGTTGATCGTCTGCGTCGCGTCCATCGTGTGCAGCGTCGAGAAGACCAAGTGTCCGGTGTCGGCGGCCTTGAGCGCCGTATCGAGCGTTTCCATATCTCGAATCTCGCCGATCAAGATGACGTCCGGGTCCTGCCGCAAAACGCGGCGCAGTGCTTGGCCGAACGTGGCTGTGTCGGTTCCGATCTCGCGCTGGTTGATGTGCGAGTTGATGTCGCGATGGAGGAATTCGATCGGGTCTTCGATCGTGATCACGTTGGCGCGGCGATTCTCATTGATGTGCTGAACCATCGCCGCGAGCGCCGTCGACTTGCCGGAGCCGGTCACGCCCGTGACCAGAATGAGACCGCGCGGCTTCATCGAGATCTCTTCCAGCACCGCTGGCAGATTGAGCTCCGCGATCGTGCGCGCCTGATATGGAATGGCCCGCATGGCATAGCACAACGAGCCGCGCTGCTGGTACACGTTGACGCGGAATCGTCCGATGCCCGGCACGCCGATGGCGAAGTCGCATTCTTTCTCTTCGGCGAACTGCTTGACCTGGCGAGGCGTCATGAGCTGTTCGGCGAGGGCTTTGAGATCTTCCGGACGCAACGGTTGGTGCTCGAGCGGCTCGAGCTCTCCGTCGATGCGGATCGTTGGGGGACGGCCGACCTTGAGATGCAAATCTGAGCCGTTGCGCCGAATCAGTTCCTGTAGAACGGTCTTGAAGCTGATACCGCTCGGCGCGGCGGGACTCAGCGCGGCGGTCTCGCCGACGCCTTGCGTTGGATTAGCCATTGGGATCGATCTTGAAGAGGACCTGGCCGTACTCTACGGGTTGCGCGTCCTCGACGAGAATCTCGCGCACGATGCCGGAGTATTCGGATTCGATCTCGTTCATGATCTTCATCGCTTCGATGATGCACACGATTTGGCCCTTCGACACACGGTCGCCGACCGCGACATAGGCCTTCGCACCCGGCTCCGGTGACTTGTAGAACGTGCCGACCATTGGCGACTTCACCTCGAGACCGGTGGCCTTCGGTGGCTCAGGCGGGGCCGGAACTTCGCCTTCGCCGACGGGCTGCATGCCGCCGGCCGGTGAGATACGGCCGGTCGGAACCGGCGCCATCGCCGGCAACGCCAACGCCGGCGCCATTTGCACAGCGCCGCGCTGCTGCGGACTCTTGGAGATGCGAATCTTCATCCCCTTGTCCGAGGTGATCTCGATCGAGTCGACGGTCGACTCATCGATGATCTCGATCAGCTTCTTTACGTAGCGTAGATCGATCATAGGCCTCTAAAGAGTGGCACCAGCGCGGTCACCCGAGCTCGATCAGCTCGTGCGTGAACGTCGTGAGGATTTTCGGGCCGGTCGGGCTGAGAAACACGTCGTCCTCGATCCGCACGCCGCCCCATCCCGGTCGATAAATCCCCGGCTCGATTGTCACTACCGCACCCTCGGCCAGCGCGCCATCGGCCGTTCGTGCCAGCCGCGGCGCCTCATGCACCTCCAATCCCAGACCGTGGCCGAGACTATGGCCAAAGAGGTCCCCGTACCCGCGCTGCTCAATGTAGTCGCGAGCGATGGCGTCGGCATCCCGTCCGGTCATGCCGGCACGGACGCGATTGGCCGCGTTCTCATTCGCCACGCGTACCACCTCGTAGATCTCGCGCTGTTCCGGCTCCGCCACCCCGACGACACAGGTCCGCGTAATGTCGGCGCAATAGCCTTGCGTCTCGGCGCCAAAATCCAGCAATAGAAAGTCGCCCGACTCGATGCGACGTGTCGTCGAGCGTGCGTGCGGCAAGGCCGAACGCGGTCCGGACGCCACGATGGACGGAAACGGGAAGCCTTCGCTGCCCTCGTCACGCAACGCTTTCTCGAGCGCGCCGGCGACTTCAAGCTCCGTCATATGCGCGTGGACTTGCGGAAGGGTTCGGGCAAGCGCGCGTGTCGCGATGCCGTTCGCCGCCTCGATCAATGCCAGCTCGCCGGCATCTTTTCGCTCACGCAACGTCTCGACGAGATCGACGGTCGGTCGCCATTGCCAGCGCCCACCCGCTTCGAGGAGACGCTGGAAGTCCCGGTGCAGTACGTGCGCCGACTCGAACCCGATCACATCGAGCGGCGAGAGTTGGCCGAGCTGCTGCCACAAACCCGTCCACAGACTCTGCGGCTCGATGGTGACCCGCGCGAAGTCACCGACTTCCTCGGCGATCTGTGTTTGATACCTGAAGTCGCTGACGAGGATGACGTCCCGCGGCGTGATGAACAGCAGCGCACTCGAACCGGAGAAGCCGGTGAGATAGCGAATGTTGGGCAGGCTCGTGACGAGCAGCCCGTCAACGTGGGCAGCCGTGAGTCCATCGACGAGCGCGACGAGCCTTCGCTGGCGCGGGTCAGACACGCGCGGCGAGCGTCCGAGTCAGCCCGCGAAACGCGAGCTCATAACCATAAGTCCCCAATCCACACACGACGCCAACCGCGGATTGCGCGAGCATCGAGTGCCGCCGCTCCGGCTCGCGGGCGTACACGTTGGTCACGTGGACTTCGATGAACGGAACGGCGATGGCGGCGAGCGCGTCGCGGATGGCGATGCTGGTGTGCGTGTACGCACCGGCATTGATGACGACACCGTCCACTCGGCCGCGAAGCTGGTGGATGGTGTCGATCATTTCGCCTTCGCCATTGTGTTGCGCGAATTCGATGTCCGCGCCGACTTCCCTGGCCACGGTTCGCAGGGAACGCTCCACGTCGGCGAGTGACTCTCGACCATACAGTGCCGGCTCACGCGTCCCGAGCAAGTTGAGATTCGGCCCGTTGAGAACAGCGATTCTCACGTCTTTTTCAGTCCGTTGAGCCAGGCATTGAATTGTGCGATGTCTTCGGTTGACTCGGGTGACCCTGGCGCGGGTTCTCCAGAGGATTCCCGAGGCGCATCCGTCATTTCTTCGGCGAAGAACTGATCGAATGAAAATCCGCTCGACTCCGAGCTCTCCCGTGGCGGCGTGTTCGCCTTGAACACGTGATCGAGCGACAGTTCATCCGGCGCGCGATGCGCCGGAGTCCCGGGCAGCGGCGTCGGCCTATGCGGTTCCGGTTCGGGCGTCGTGGCAAACGCCGCCGCTAACGCGCTCGCGGCGTCGAGATCGGCGTCGGATACCGGCGCGTGTGCTCCCGAGAAGAGCGCATCGATCGAGCCGGTGATCGTTTCGCTTGCGCCGGGCGTCATTCGCGATTCGCGTCTCGACGCCTCAGGAGAGGATTCGGGCCACGTCTCCGACGCTGGCGACGATCCGCCATTCGCCGGCTGGCGCGCGACCAATCCCACCAAGAATTCTCTAATCGTCGGACCATCGAACGACGGAGCATGAGCCGCTTCGGCGCTTGCCGCGGCGGGCGCGCCGAACAGCCGGTCTTCTATGGCGCGGAGACGTTCGCGAAGCTCCGGTTCGTCAGGCCGCTGGTCGACCAAGTGCCGGTAAATGTCGAGCGCCGAATCGAGATGGCCCTGTTGGATGTAAAGCTCCGCCATCGTCTCGGTGACGAATGGCGCTTCCGGTTCTTCAGCGGCGGCGACGTGAGATGCTGGCCGTTCCTTTTCGTGTTGTGGTTCCGCACGCTGCGGTTCTTCCGCCGGTGGTGGCTCGTCGATCACCGCGTCGAATGACGCGACCGCGGTCGTGGCGTCAGGCACGTCGAGTCCATCGTGCCCACCGTCAATCGGTGCGGAGTCCTCCGAGAGGGACGCACTCTCGAACGCCGGCTCGGCGCTCGACGACTCGATTGGCTCCTCGGACGGACTGGGGCTCACATGCTCGTCGACCGGAGGCAGATCGAAAAATGCGTCGGTCGCTAGGACGGGAGCGTCGATCGGTGCTGACGCGATGACACCGGCTTCGAACGTCTCGAGGCCGGGCAGCGACGACAACTCTCGATCCGGTGCGGTTTCCGCGTCCGATTCTTGGCGAGATCCTTCTTCGGTCAACCCCAGATTCATGTCGGTCGCCAGCTCGATGTCGGGCGAAGGCGCAGGCGCACCGTCGGCAAACGACTCTGTGTCGAACGTCGCGTCGTCCGCTCCGAAAGTGAATCCGCCGGAGATGTTCACGTCGCCGTCGAGGCCACCAGTCGATGCTTGCGCCACCGGTTCATCGGGCGTCGTTGCGCCGGTCGGAACGCCGCCGAGTGAGAAGTCGTCGAGGTCGAGTAGGTCGTCGTCACTGGCCGCGGCCGCAGGTGCCGGGTGCGACGGCGGGATCGGCGGGACATTGCCCAAGATTTCGCCGGCCGACTCACCCTGCTCGACGTGGGCCCCGTATTCGATTTCGCCCGGCAGAAACGCCTCTTGGCTTTTCTCGATCTCTGATGCGTTCCCGGCGTACGTCAGCGGTTCGTCATGCGACGCGTCCGCTTCCGGCGTCGTTTCAATGACGGCACTTGAAAGCGGGGTAAATCGCTCGCGAGCGATAGCGGGCGCCGCGCCCTCCGTCCCGAGCGACGAGAGCAGCGCAGTGATCTCGTCGTTCCGCGGATCCGCGTCGAGCACGCGTTGATACCAGCCGCGCGCAGCGGACGTGTCGCCCGACGCGCGTGCGATGTCCCCGAGATGCTTGAGCGCGATCAAGTTTTCCGGATCGAGAGAGAGCGCCGTCTCGAACACGGCCTTTGCCTCGTCCTGTCGGCCGCTTTCGTAGAGTGCCTGGCCATAAACGATGTGGCCGCTCATGTGGCCGGGCTGCTGCGGCAGATATTCCTGGCAAATGAATATCGCCTGCTCGAGATCACCGGCCTTTCGGTACTCGTTGGCCAGAGGCGCGAAGTACCGTCGCGGGTTTTCGTCGAATTTTTTACGGAGCTCGTCGATGCGGGCGGAAGTGCCCATTGAATGCCCTCTTTTCGGACACGCGACGGAGGGCCGAAGCCCGGAACGGAAGAATGCGCATAATACACAGCGCTGACGGCGTGAGTCAATCAGAAGTCACACCCTCACTTGATTTTAGCCCGTGCCAGGGCCTAACTTCACGAGCTTATCTCGCTGGATTTTCCTTCCTCCCGCACAACCGGAGTCTGGTCCTGTGCTGCAACAGATGCGGAGCCTGGCAAAGTACGTCTGGCTCCTGGTGGCCCTGGCCTTCGTCGGCGGCTTCCTTCTTTATGAAACGTCGGGCCTGATGGGCCGAACCCCGGTAACGGCCACGACGGCAGTCGGGGTCGTCAACGGGCAAGAGATTCCCTACCGCGACTTTATTGCTCGCGTTCAGAACGAAACGCAGTCCGAGCAACAGCGTTCCGGGCGCACCCTGTCGCAGGACGATACGCGCCGGATCGAAAACAGCATCTTCGATCAGATGGTGAACGACGTGCTGCTGGATGCGGAGTATCGCAAGCGCGGCATCACGGTGAGCGACGACGAAGTACGCGAATTTGCACGCTATGCCCCGCCGCCGTGGATCACCAGCGCGCCCGAACTGCAGACCAACGGACAGTTCGATCCCGACAAGTACCAGCGCCTTCTCGCCAGCGCCCAGGCCCGGCAGAGCGGCTTGCTGCTTCAGCTCGAGGCATACTACCGAACCGAGATTCCGCGCGAGAAGCTGTTCGATCAGATCGCGTCGGGCGTCTACATCACTGACGCGGAGCTCTGGCGTGCTTGGCGCGACCAGCACGACAGCGCACAGGTGAGCTACGTGGCGTTTGTTCCAGTCGTCGACGCCGCTGCCGCGAAAGCGATCCCCGAGAGCGATCTGCGCAGCTATTTCGACAAGCACAAGTCCGAATTCCAGAACCCCGGCCGCGCGGTGTTGTCAGTGGTTGTGATTCCGCGCGTTCTCAGTGCAGCCGACACTGCGGCGGCGCGGGCTCGCGCGCTCAAACTGCGCGACGAGATCCTGAAGGGCGCAAAGTTCGAGGACGTCGCCAAGCGTGAATCGAGCGACTCGGCGTCCGGACGCAATGGCGGAGATTTGGGTCGGGGCGCGAGAGGCCGCTTCGTTCCCGAGTTCGAGAAGGCGGCGTACGCACTCAAGGTCGGCGAGGTGTCCGAGCCGGTGCTGACGCCATTCGGATTCCACCTCAT
>JAICYT010000110.1 GCA_025934075.1 Gemmatimonadaceae bacterium | reverse complement strand
CTCGGCGGTGGCACCGATCTGTTGGTCGCAATCGCCGAGGAGATCAGTCTTCCCGAGGTCCTGATCGACCTCCGGACGATTCCGGACAGCGCAGAGGTTGTCCCGACCGCCGACGGCGGCGTCCGCATCGGTGCGTCGACGCGGGTGGCCGACATCGCGGGCAACCCGTTCGTGCGTGAGCACTTCATCGGCCTCGCCGAGGCTTGCGAGGTCGTCGGGACGCCGGCGCTACGCCACATGGGGACGATCGGCGGGAACCTCTGCCAGCGTCCGCGCTGCTGGTACTTCAGGCGCGCGGTTCCGTGTCTCAAGAATGGCGGGACGTCGTGCCCCGCGGTCGAAGGCGAGAATCAATATCTGGCGATCCTCGACAACGGGCCGTGTCACATCGTGCACCCGTCCGATCCAGCGGTCGCGCTCACGGCGCTCGATGCGGTCGTTGAAGTCGCCTCGGTCGCCGGGCGACGCCTAGTCCCAATGGGCGAATTCTATGTGTTGCCGACCCAGCGACTCGATCAGGAGACGGTGCTCGCGCCAGGTGAGTTCGTCTCGGCGATCGTTCTCCCGGCGTCGTCCGCAAACGGGGCGCAGCGCTATCACAAGCTCATGCAGCGCGATGCCTGGGACTTCGCGCTCGTGAGCATTGCCGGATGCAGGCGTCCCGACGGCGACGTGCGAATCGTGTTGGGCGGCGTCGCGCCGCGGCCGTGGCGAGTCAACAGCTCGATCGAGGAAGATGTGGCCTCGGGGGGACTGGATGACGACACCATCTCGATCCTCGCCGACCGCGCCCTGTATGATGCGACGCCACTGGCGAAGAACCGGTACAAGGTGGACCTCGCGTCGTCGTTGCTGCGCCAGATCATGCGCGAGCTATCGGCCGATCTCTGACGACTCCGATTGGGCGGTTCCGGAGGGCCAAAACGGTACGTTCTTGGCATCCAGCCCGAAAGCCGACTAATTTTATCTGATTAGCTGAAGCCGCCGGAATCTTCGGCGCCAGCGCTCCACGCGGCGCGGCACAGCATCGTCCGCAACCGCTTTTCAGAGAAAGGCTTATGAGCAGTTCGATCGAGACACTGATCAGCCGAGAATATCAGCACGGGTTCGTGACCGACATCGAGTCGGACACGATGCCAGCCGGACTGAGCGAGGACGTCGTCCGAGCGATCTCGGAAAAGAAGAGTGAGCCGGCATTCATGGTCGAGTGGCGCCTCAAGGCGTATCGCCGCTGGCTGTCGATGAAGGAACCGCATTGGCCGAACGTCACGTACGGCCCGATCGACTATCAAGCGACGAGCTACTACTCCGCGCCCAAGACCAAGACGCCGCTCGGCAGCATCGACGACGTCGATCCCGAGTTGCTGAAGACGTACGCGAAGCTCGGCATTCCGCTGTACGAGCAAAAAATGCTCGCGGGCGTGGCGGTCGACGCGATCTTCGATTCGGTATCGGTCGGGACGACGATGCGCGAGGAGCTCGCGAAGCACGGCATCATCTTCTGCTCGTTCGGCGAAGCGCTGCGCGAGCATCCGGAGCTGGTCGAGAAGTACCTCGGCTCCGTGGTACCGTACAGCGACAACTTCTTTGCGGCGCTGAACAGCGCTGTGTTTTCGGACGGCTCGTTCGTGTACGTGCCCAAGGGCGTTCGCTGCCCTGTCGAGCTGTCGACGTACTTCCGCATCAACTCAGCCGACACGGGTCAGTTCGAGCGAACGCTCATCATTGCGGACGAAGGTGCGTACGTCAGCTATCTCGAGGGATGCACGGCGCCCAAGCGGAGCACGAATCAGTTGCACGCCGCGGTCGTGGAGCTTGTCGCGCTCAAGGGTGCGACGATCAAGTACTCGACCGTGCAGAACTGGTATGCCGGCGACAAGGAAGGCCGCGGCGGCATCTACAACTTCGTCACGAAGCGCGGCAAAGCCGCCGAGAATGCGAAGATCTCGTGGACGCAGGTCGAGACCGGCTCGGCGATCACGTGGAAGTATCCGAGCGTGATTCTCCAGGGCGACAACTCGGTCGGTGAGTTTTATTCGGTCGCTGTGGTGAACAACAAGCAGCAGGCCGACACGGGCACGAAGATGATCC
The DNA here is from genome assembly GCA_025934075.1 of Gemmatimonadaceae bacterium. GTDB lineage: Bacteria > Gemmatimonadota > Gemmatimonadetes > Gemmatimonadales > Gemmatimonadaceae > JAQBQB01. Next base: position 12,004 of record JAICYT010000110.1, on the reverse strand, counting down.
ACATCGGCCGCAACACGAAGTCGACGATCGTGTCGAAGGGCATCTCGGCCGGCGAGGGAAACAACTCGTATCGCGGGCGAGTGCAGGTGTTGCCGCGCGCGACGGGCGCGCGGAACTACACGCAGTGTGATTCGATGCTCGTCGGCAATCGCTGCGGCGCGCACACGTTCCCGTACATCGAGGTCGGGAACAACAGCGCGATCGTCGAGCACGAGGCGTCGACGTCGAAGATTGGTGAAGATCAAATCTTCTACTTGAAGCAGCGTGGATTGTCGGCCGAGCAGGCGGTGTCGATGATCGTGAGCGGGTTCTGCAAGGAAGTGTTCAAGGAGCTGCCGATGGAGTTCGCGCTGGAGGCGCAGGCGCTGCTCGGCATCACGTTGGAAGGAAGTGTCGGGTAATTCACTCCATTATGTCACTCATCGAAATCAAAGATCTTCACGCCACCGTCAGCGATAAGGAAATCCTCAAGGGGATCGACCTCACGGTGGACGCGGGCGAGATTCACGCCGTGATGGGCCCGAATGGTTCGGGCAAGAGCACGTTGGCGCAGGTGCTGGCGGGCAATCCGGCGTATGAAGTCACCGGCGGATCGGTGACGTATGACGGGAAGGACTTGCTTGCGCTGCCGCCCGAAGAGCGTGCGCAGCACGGAATCTTCCTCGCATTTCAGTATCCGGTGGAGATTCCGGGCGTATCGAACGCCTATTTTCTGCGCGCGGCGTACAACGAAGTGCGCAAGGCGCACGGCGAGGAGGAAGTCGACCCGCTCGAGTTCGCGGATTTCATGGAAGAGAAGCTCGCGCTCGTCGACATGGATGCGTCGATGCTCAATCGTTCGGTGAACCAAGGGTTCTCCGGGGGTGAGAAGAAGCGCAACGAGATCTTGCAGATGGCGGTGTTGCAGCCGCGGCTCGCGATTCTCGACGAGACGGAGTCGGGCCTCGACATCGACGCGCTGCGGATCGTGGCCGATGGCGTGAACAAGCTCAAGCGGCCGGACAATGCGACGATCGTCGTGACGCACTATCAGCGATTGCTCAATTACATCGTGCCCGACTTCGTGCACGTATTGGTCAACGGCCGCATCGCGAAGTCTGGCGGCAAGGAATTGGCGCTCGAGCTCGAGGACAAGGGATACGACTGGGTGACGAGCGGCGCGCCGGTGGGGGCTGGAGCGGCGTGAGCACGTCAGTCATGGCCGGCAGCGCGGCGGAGCCATTTGTCGAAGCATTCGACGAGCTGACGTCGGACGCGTCGACGCCGGCGTGGGTGCAGTCGATGCGCCGGGCCGCGTTCGAGCGTTTTGGCACGCTCGGCTTCCCGACGACGAAGAACGAAGATTGGCATTTCACCAGCGTGTCGCCGATCGCCGATCACGACTATGTGTTTCTCGCGGCAAAGAGCGGCGACGTCGGTCGCGATGAGCTCGCACCGTTCACGTTCGGCGCGACTGGCTGGTACACGATGGTGTTCGTGAACGGCCGATTCGCGCCCGAGCTCTCGGACATCGCGAAGCTGCCGAATGGCGTGAAGGTGTGGGATCTCGCGTCGGCATGGACGAAGGTGCCGGATGTGGTCGATCGCGTCGGCAAGTTGGCGACCTACGACAATCAAGCCTTCACCGCGCTCAACACCGCGTTCATGCTCGACGGCGGCGTCGTTCAGATTGCGAAGGACACCGAAGTCGATCGGCCGATTCATCTGGTGTTCGTCACCGATGCGACCGCGGCCAAGGGCATGATGCATCCGCGCAATCTCATTCTGGTTGGCAAGCACGCCAAGGCGACGGTGATCGAGAGCTTCGTGTCGACGACCGATGCGGTGTATCTCACCAACGCCGTCACCGAAGTTTCGGTTGGCGAAGGCGCGACGTTGCAGCATTACAAGATGCAGCGTGAGAGCGCGCGGGCGTTCCACGTCGGAACGATCGAGGCCAGTCAGGCGCGCGACAGCCACTACATCTCGTTCTCGCTGGCAACCGGCGCCGCATTGTCGCGCACGAACGTCTACACGACGCTCGACGGCGAAGGCTCCGGCGCGACGCTGAACGGCTTGTACATGGCCAACGGCGAACAGCACGTCGACCATCAGACGCAGATCATCCATGCGCAGCCCAATTGCTTCAGCCGCGAGATGTACAAGGGCGTGCTCGACGGACGCTCGCACGGCGTATTCAACGGCAAAGTCTACGTCCACCCCATGGCGCAGAAGACGGACGGCAAGCAGACAAACAACAATCTCTTGCTATCGGAGACCGCTCACGTCGATACGAAGCCGCAGCTCGAGATCTTCGCCGACGACGTGAAGTGCACGCACGGAGCGACGGTTGGACAGATCGACCAAACCGCGCTCTTCTACCTGAAGAGCCGCGGCATCGAGTCGGCGCTCGCACGTCGGTTGTTGACGTATGCGTTTGCCGCCGGCGTGCTCGAGACCATCGAAGTGAATGAGGTGCGTGAAGCGCTGGAGAAGATGACGTTGGAGCGGTTCGTGTGAAGCAGTAGCCATCATGTCTACCGACGCGCTCTATCAGGAGCTCATCCTCGAGCACAACCGGAAGCCACGCAACTTCCGCGAGATGCCGGATGCCAGCCGCACGATCGAAGGGCGAAACCCACTCTGCGGCGACGCGTTGACGCTGTGGGTCAAGCTCGAGAACGACACGATCGCGGACGCGAGCTTCAAAGGACAGGGTTGCGCGATCTCTAAAGCCTCGGCATCGCTCATGACCGCGGCCGTCAAAGGAAAAACCCGCGCGGAGGCAGAGGAGCTCTTCGAGCGCTTCCATCAGCTCGTTACTGGAACGCTTCCCGAGTCGGAGCAGAAGTCGCTTGGATCCCTGCGAGCGCTCGGGGGCGTCTCGAAGTTCCCGTTGCGCGTCAAATGCGCGAGCTTGGCATGGCACGCGCTTCACTCGGCGCTTGCATCGGACGACAGCGAAGTCTCGACCGAGCGCGAAGGGCCGGAACCGCCGCCGATGGAGGGAGCATGAGCGCGCGCGACCTCATCGACCGTGCGGACTTTCCGCTCCTCGACGCCAATCCGGATCTCCACTATTTGGATTCGGCGGCGACCTCGCAGAAGCCACAAGTCGTTCTCGACGCGATGATGCACTACTACACGCACGACAACGCCAATCCGCATCGCGGCGCGTATGCGTTGTCGGCGCGCGCGACTGATCGCTATCGCGAAGCGCGCGAGCGAATTGCATCGTTCGTGGGTGTTCGCGATTCGGCGCGACTCATCTTCACGCGTGGGACGACCGAGTCGCTGAACCTCGTCGCCACGGCGTGGGGACGCACGAACGTTGGCGCCCGCGACGAGATCGTCATCACCGGTCTCGAGCATCATGCCAACTTCGTCCCGTGGCAGCAACTGGCGAACGAGAAGGGCGCGGCGCTCCGCATTGCTCGTTTGACATCGGATGGACGGATCGATCTCGATCACCTGACGTCACTCGTCGGTCCACGAACGAAAGTCGTCGCATTTGCGCATGTCTCCAACGCACTCGGCACCATCAACCCTGTCGCCGATATATGTGCGATTGCGCAGCGCGTCGGTGCGGTCACCGTATGCGACGGCGCGCAGGCAGCGCCGCATCTGCCACTCGACGTCGACGGGCTCGGCGTCGACTTCTATGCGTTCAGCGGCCACAAGATGCTCGGGCCGATGGGCTGCGGCGTTCTCATTGGCCGGCGCGATCTGCTCGAGGCGATGCCGCCGTATCAGACGGGCGGCGACATGATCGAGTATGTGGGCGATGAGCGCAGCACGTGGAACGTGCTGCCGCACAAGTTCGAGGCGGGGACCCCAAACGTCGGCGACGCTGTTGGACTCGCTGCGGCGTGCGAGTACCTGGGTCGAATTGGGATGTCGCACGTTCGCGAGCACGAGCAGGCGATTACGACGCTTGCAACCGCTCGACTGTGTACCGTCCCCGACGTTCGCGTGTACGGCCCCTCACCGGCGATGCGGAGTGGTGTCGTGAGCTTCACCGTCGGCGAAATTCACCCGCACGATCTGGCGACAATCCTCGATGAAGTCGGCGTCTGCGTTCGCGCCGGCCATCATTGCGCGCAACCGCTCATGCGCCGGCTCAACGTGCCTGCGACCGCGCGCGCGTCATTCTACATCTATAACACCGAAGCAGATGTCGACGCGCTCGTCGCCGGCATCGAGCACGCGCGCGAGGTCTTCGGCTGATGTATGCGCTCGCGATGATTCGCTATCGCCGCGCACGCGGTACCCTGGACCGCGTGCGCGATGAGGGTCCGCACGTTACCTTCGGTCTCGCCAAATACGAGGTGATTCCGTGGGTGGTCGGGATTGGCAAAGAGGATCTCGACAAGATCGGCGCGTGACGCGCGGTGGCCTTCTCCGCGGCATCGATCGCGTGAGCTCGCGACGCGTAGTGAGCGTCCGCACACTCGGAAGGGTCCTCCTGTGTGGCGTCACGCTCACGGCATGTCGTCGTGAGACGAAGACAGTCACGTCGAACCTGATCGAGGAAGCGGCGCCCCCACCACCGCCCGCCGAGCAGTCGCGGTTCAGCGTTCCGCTCGACTACGATTTCACGTCGGTGCTGCGCGTCGTGGAGCGCGTCGTTCCGCCATCATTCGGATCGATGGACAGCGTCCGCATGATCGGCAACGACAGTCGTCGGCACTACGCCTTCGAGGCGGATCGCGGTCCGTTCACGGCGTTCGCCGACGGCAGAATGCTTCACCTCCGAGCGACGCTCGCCTACACCGCGCGCGGGTACTACAAGCCGATCGTCGGGCCGACCATCGGAGCCGGCTGCGGAAAGGGCGAGGATCGCCCGCGGATCGTCGTCGAGCTCGCCACGCCCTTGTCCCTCACCAACGATTGGCATCTCGCGTCGCATGCGCAACTGGTGCGCGTCGATCCGGCATCGACCGATCCGCGCGACCATTGCGACGTCAGCATCCTGCACCATGACGTGACCGGGCGCGTGGTCGAGGCGGCGCGGAACGGCATCAGCTCGCATCTCACCAACATCGACCACAAGATCAGCGAGGTGAATCTGCACGACCGCGTCGTTCAGTGGTGGGCGCTGCTCTCTCGGCCCATCCGCTTGACCGAAGGTGTGTGGCTGCTGCTCGGGCCCGAGCAACTGAGCATGGGAAAGCCAAGTGGGCACGGTCATGTACTCACCGTCCCCGTGACGCTCGATGCGCATCCTCGAATCGTGACGTCGGCCGACGAGCCGGCCGTCGACACGCTGCCGCTGCCGCCACTCGGACGCGATACGTCAGCGAATGGATTTCACATCAACCTCGACGGCGTGATCGACTATAGCACGGCGTCACTCGCGGCTGGTCTCGCACTCATGAACAAGAAGGTGACCGAGGGCGGGAAGACGGTGACCTTACAATCGTTGCGAATTACGCCGGCGCCCAAAGGACGTCTCGCGATAGCAGTGAGCTTTGCCGGCGACGCAAACGGTACCCTGCGCTTCGTCGGAACACCGATCTACGATGCGAAGCGGCACCTCATCTTCGTTCCGGATCTCGATTACGATCTCGAGACGGATAGTCAGCTCATCAATACGTACACGTGGCTGCGGTCCGACGAATTGAGGCAGACGTTTCGCGACAAGGCGCAAGTGCCGGTGACTGACGCGCTCGAGACGGGAAAAAAACTTCTCCTCAATGGACTCAATCGGAAGATCGGCGACGTGTTGACGCTGAGTGCAACGGTCGATTCGGTCGACGTCCGCGGTTTGTTCATCACGCGCGCTGGCATCATCGTCCGTGCCGACGCTTCGGGACAGGCCGGCGTGACAGTCAAGCAGAAATGACCCGCGACACGCCGGTTCGATGGGGTATACTCGGCACGGCGAACATCGCGCTGAAGAAAGTGATTCCGGCAATGCAGCGTGGACGAATGTCGCGGGTCGTCGCGATTGCATCGCGCGATTTGGCGAAGGCGCGGGCGGCCGCCGACGCATTCGGCATCGAGCGCGCGTATGGGTCGTACGAAGAGCTGCTTGGCGATCCCGGTGTCGAGGCAGTGTACAACCCGCTGCCCAATCATTTGCACGTCCCGTGGTCGATCAGAGCCGCCGAAGCGGGCAAGCATGTGCTCTGCGAGAAGCCGATCGCGCTTTCGGCCACGGAAGCGCGCGCATTGCTGGGAGCCCGCGATCGCACCGGCGTGAAGATCGGTGAGGCGTTCATGGTGCGCGCGCATCCGCAATGGGCAAAGGTGCGCGAGCTGATCGACGCCGGCCGCATCGGCGACATGCGACTCGTCGTCGGACACTTCAGCTACTATCGCCGGGACTTCACGGACATTCGCAGCAAGCTGGATTTTGGCGGCGGCGCGTTGATGGATATCGGCTGTTATCCGGTCATGCTCTCGCGTTGGCTGTTCAATGCGGAGCCGATCGAAGTGAGTGCGCAGATCGAGCGCGATCCGGATATGAAGGTCGATCGCCTCGTGTCGGGATTGCTGCGGTTCGAAAAAGGCCAAGCAAGCTTTACATGTTCGGGCCAACTTGTTCCGCATCAGCGCATGAACGTGTTCGGAACACGCGCGCGGATCGACGTCGAGATCCCATTCAATGCGCCGCCCGACAGCGCGGCACGGATCTACGTCGATGGCGGCGGCGATCTAGCGGGTCGGGACCGTGAGACGATCGAGCTGCCGATCGTCGATCAATACACGCTGCAGGGCGATCGATTCTCGGAGGCGATCCGCGGCGTCGGCGACGTGCCCGTCGGATTGGACGACGCGATCCGCAACATGGCCGTGATCGACGCGTTGTTCCGATCAGCCGAAACGCGGCGGTGGGAGGTGCCATCGTAACGAACGGGCGCGACGACACCTCGGCACGCCGTCAACCTTTGACTTTCAGCTCGCCCTGATGAGCCGCGATGAACGCTCGAATGTCGTCCGAGATGTCGAGCAGCTTCGTCCACTGTTCTTGATAGAGCGTGATTGGAAATCTGCCCAATCCGTAGACGGAAAGGCCGCCTTTCTCGCTCACCTTCATCGAGATGCCTTTCGCGGCGCCCTTCTTCAACGACTCGTTTTCTTTCCGTAGCCGTTCGAGCTCGGCCTTGAGATCTTCGTCAGACATGAGGTCCTCGGAGGTGGGCATGGTTAGCGCTGCCGCGCCGGTTTCGGAACAATATAGGTCATCGACAGCGGCATTCGGCATCGGGGATGACGTCGACACTCAGCGGGTGATTCGTTTCAGCAGGTCGTAAGTGAAGTCGAGGGCCTGGTCGAACGACGTGATGAGAATTCTCTCATCCTTGCCATGCGCACGGACGTCGTCGATCGGAATGAACAGGCCGTTGAAGCCATAGACCGGCACACCGGCGTTGCGCAGATAGAGTCCATCTGTGGCGCCAGTCTCCATGATCGGCACGACCGGCACCGGACCCCAAATCGCCTTGACCGACGCTTCGACTGCGCTGAACACGTCAGGCCGAAGCGGAGAGGCCGGACTCGGTGCAGCCGTGTCGATGGGAACGAGATGCACCGCCGTATCGCTGATCACACGCGTGAGCACTTTCTCGACCGCGCCCGCATCCTCGCCCGGCAGCATGCGACAGTTGACCGTCGCCGTCGCCGTCTGCGGCAACGCGTTCGGTGCGTGCCCACCCTCGAGCATCGTTGCGACACACGTGGTTCGCATGAGCGCGTTGTAGAGCGGCGTCTGGCTGAGCCGCGCGATCGACGCGGCATCGGCCGTTCCGTTGGCGACGTTGCGCATGTCCGCCGCAATCGCCGGGCTCGCGGCCGACGCGGCCTTGGAGAAATACGCCTTGACGACGTCGTTCGGTTTCGCGGGGAAGTCGAACGCCGACAACCGACCGAGCGCTTTGGCGAGTGCATAAATCGCGTTGTCCTTGCGCGGCAGAGAGCTGTGGCCGCCAGGATTCTTTACGGTGAGCGAGACAGAGTGGTAGACCTTCTCCGCCGCCTGTACGTCGAACAGTGTATGCTTGCCATTCTCCATCTCGCCGCCGCCTGCGTCGACGTTGATCGCGTACTCGGCGTCAATGAGATTGCGCTTGTTCTTGATCAACCACTCGACGCCGTTGTACGGCATGCCGCCTTCCTCGCCCGCGGTGAGCGCGAGGATGAGGTCGCGATCCGGAACGACATGTTCTTCTTTGAGTCGGAGCAATGTCGTCACGAGCGTCGCTGCTCCGCCCTTCTGATCCTGGGTGCCGCGCCCGTAGAAGTAGCCGTCGTGTTCTGTGAGATGAAACGGATCGTACGTCCAATCTTCCTTGTTCGCCTCGACGACGTCGAGATGCGCGAGAAGCAACATCGGTTTGTGCCCGCCGTTGCCGCGATAGCGAACGATGAGATTACGGTTTTTTGTCGATGGGCCCACGACCTGCACGTCCGCTTCGGGAAATCCCGCGTCGCGGAATCGCGTCGCGAGCTGCTCGGCGGCGACGCTGGTGTTGCCGCTCGAGCCGGTGGTGTTCGTCTCGATGAGCTCGCGCAGGATTGCGTGGCCGAGTTGGTGGAACGTCGCTGGCGATTGCTGCGCGCCGCCAGCGGCGGAAGCGAGAAGAAGTGATGCGGAGACGATGAAGGATCGCGTTGTCATTGTTGTCGTGCTGGGGAGCATTATCGATAATTCTCCGCTTCGCCGAATATTCAGCAACCCGGCCCGAGATAGGACCTACTGATGCACGCCAGCCAACGCCGCGACGATCAACGCCGCCCACTGCGGTCCAACATACCCATTTGGCCCATCGTCATACCATTCGCCGAGTGAGTGTGCCCCCTCCGCTGTGCCACCGCCGCCGATCCGCATCGCGGGAATGCCGAGACTGATCGGAATGTTCGCGTCCGTGCTCGACGCACTCGTGGTCGACGTGAATCCAAGTGCCTTGCCAGCCGCGATCGCCGTCTGAACGATCGGCGCATTGTCGGACTGCGCACCGGTCGGGCGAATGCCGATCGTGTCGATTCGCATCGTGAGTTGCGCGCTCGCGGCTCGTGGTCCCTTCCACCGCGCGTTCTCTGCGGCGAGCGCATCGCGCAAAATTCGCTGCACTTGCGCATCGACCGTCGCCAGCGACTTTGCATCTTCCGAGCGCATGTCCACTTCCATCGACGCTTCACCCGCGATGGAGTTGACCGACGTTCCGCCTTGAATGACGCCGACGTTGAACGTCGTCTTTGGCGTCGTCGGCACTTGGACGTCGGCAATACCAGCGATCGCGCGACCAAGCGCGTGGATGGGATTCGGAATTCCAAACGCACCGTAGCTGTGACCGCCCGGGCCCTTGTAGGACACCCGATAGCGATAGCTGCCGACCGCGCGACTGGCGATGCCAAGTCCCGTATCATCGACCGAAATGAAGTAGTCGACTTTTCCTTTGAGCTCTTTGCCAAACAAGTAGCGCATACCGCGCAGGTTGCCCGGTCCTTCCTCTCCGACGTCGCCGACGAAGTAGACCGTGCCATTCGTTTGCAGACCTACCTTCTCGAACGCACGCGCGACCGCAAGAACGACGGCGAGACCGCGATCGTCGTCGCCGATGCCCGGCGCGCGGAGCTTACCACCGTCTCGCTTGATCGTGACGTCCGTGCCCTCGGGAAAGACGGTGTCGAGATGGCCGGCAATCACTACCGTCGGACCGTTGCCCGTTCCGCGCCGCTCAGCGATAACGTTGCCGACGGAATCGATTCGCACGTTGCGAAGTCCGAGCGCCTCGAGTCGACGCTTGTACTCGGCGGCACGCTTGGACTCCTTGAACGGCGGGGCGGGAATCTCGGTCAGCTCGGTCTGCTGCTGCATCGTCCACGCGTTGTCGGCCTTGATCAGGTCGAGCGCGGCGCGGACTTTCGCGTTGGACATGGGGAGCGCCGGCGCGGCCTGCGCGGCGAGCGTCTGCGCGGCGACGACGAACACGATGGCAAATGGTTTGAGATAGGTCATGCCAGCAACGTATCGTTCGGGCTCGGCTTCGTGAAGACCGAGCCACGAGTTGCGATTCGCCGCGCGCCGCGCGTAATTAGCAAAATGAGCGAGACGGTACGCGCCGACTCCGACTTGAAAGACCTGTGGCGCATCTACGCGCGCCGCATGACCGACACCGCGTTGGCGGCGTGCGTCGCCGTGAGCATTTCACTATTTGCCGGGTTCGCGGTCGTCGCTCTGATGCATGCGCATTGGGCACAACGATGGTGGCCACTCGCTCTTCCTCCGATCCTCGTCGGCTCGTTCGGCGCGTGGGGAATCGCCGATCGTGAGCTGGCCGAGCGTCGACGACGTGGCGCAACGAGCTCGAATGGCATTCGGGCTCTGGTCGCGGTCGAGTGGGCGTCTTGCATAACCGCGGGCCTGGCAGGCGCCGCGGCGATGATCGTGTTTCTGCGACTGACCGTCGGAACCTGGATCAGCTAGCGCGCCGCTTTGGCGGTCAGCACAAATGCACTGCGGTCGCCTTGAATCCGGCAACGACGTCGGCGCCGACAGCCAGCCCGAGCTCTCGTACAGAGCGCGCCGTTACCGCCGCCACGATCGGGGTGCCACTCGCATCGATCGTTACGCGAGATAGCGCTCCACCCGGCACGATCTCGACAATCTTGCCGCGAAATTGGTTTTGCACTGACGACATCGACGGCTCGACCGAGAGCGAAACCTCCTCCGCGCGGATCACCGCGTGCGTCGGACCAGGGACGACATCGCCGAGCGCGTAGAATGTCAGGGCACCAGTCGTGAAGGCGACCGCATATTGCGTGAACTGATCCTCGTGGCCGGCGAGCCAATCCGGCGCCTCGGCGCGAATTGGTTGCGCTGTTCCCGCGAACACGTTCTCTGCGCCGAGAAAATCGGCGATATACGGCGATGCCGGTTTGCGAAACACCTCCTCTGGGTCGCCTTTCTGCACGACGCGCCCGCGGTCGAGCAGGATCGCGACGTCACCGAGCAGGCCCGCCTCGGAAAAATCGTGCGTCACCTGAAGCACGGTGAATCGACGCTCGAAGTAGATCGTGCGCAGCACGCGTCGAACGATGTCGCGCGTGCGCGGATCGAGTGCGCTGAACGGCTCGTCGAGCAGCAAGACTTCGGGTCGATGCGCCAACGCGCGTGCGATGGCGACCAGCTGTCGTTCCCCGCCGCTCAGCGACTCGACCGACCGATCGGCCAGCGCATCGACGCCAAATCGTGAGCTCACCTCTTCGGCGTCGCTCGTGCTCGCGGCACCATATTGCACGTTCTGCCCTACCGACAGGTGCGGGAACAGATACGCGTGTTGATATACGATTCCTAGTCGCCGTCGCTCGGGCGGCGCGGACGTCAAGTCTTCTCCGCCAAGCACCACGCGGCCGGCGGTCGCGCGAATCACGCCCGCAATCGTCTCGAGTAGAGTCGTTTTCCCAGAGCCCGCCGGGCCGATCACGACTCCGTACGTGCCTTGTGGCACGTCGAAGGTGATGTCCGTAAGCTCGAAGTGTCCCGCGCGCGCGCTGACGTTCTGAAGTGAGATCATGCGTCGACGTCAGCGCGACGGATATGGGCCGCCGGCACGCAAGGCTCGCAGTGCGGCTAGCGGAATCAACGCGAACAGCACGAGAACCGCGGCAACGGGCAGCGCCTCGCTCATCCCGTAGCTCGTGAAGCGATCGTAGCTCAACACGCTCACGACCTTCGGATTGTACGTCAGAATGACGATCGCCCCGAATTCGCTGATCGCCCGGGCCCACATCACGACAGCCGCGGCGGTAAGTCCGCGCGCGGACAGCGGAAGCGTGACCCGACGGAAGGCGCGCCACGCATCGTCACCCAATGTTCGCGCGACGGACTCGTACCTCGCATCCACGCGCGCAAACGCTTCACGTGCCGCGCTGACGTACAGCGGCGCCGATACGAACAACATCGCGCAGACTATTCCCGTCGACGAACCGGCCACCCGCATACCTGCCTGATACAACACGCCGCCGATCGGACTCGCGCGCCCGAGCACCAGCAGCAACGCGATACCGGCAACGGGAT
>JAICYT010000199.1 GCA_025934075.1 Gemmatimonadaceae bacterium | reverse complement strand
CGGACTTCCTCCTGTTCTTCTTCCGGTACAAACGGTGCGGGTCGCCCAACGACTTCGGCCGCGCTCCAACCAAACAGCAGCTCGGCCCCGCGACTCCATCGTGAGATGCGCCACTGCTCATCGACGACGACCATGGCCTGCGGCGCGGTGTCGATCAATGACTGCAGCATTTCATTCGTCGACCTTACGCGTTCCTCCGCCTCCTGAGCGACGCGCGCCGCGGCCAACCGCTCTGTCACGTCGGTCGCCACCACGAGGCGAAGCGATTTGCCGGTAACCGACAGCGGACGTCCACGCACGTCCACATCGATCGGCGTGCCGTCTTTCTTCTGATGCCGCGCCAGGTGGACGCTCTCGTCGGACCTATCGAGAACCTCGAGCATCTGCTCGAGCCGCACTTGATCCTCCGGCGCTCGGAGATCGCGCAACCTCATGGTGGCGAATTCCTCGCGCGTGTAGCCGTACTGCGCGATCGCGGCATTGTTGACGTCGAGGATCGCGGTCGTGTCGAAGTCGTAGACCCACATCGGCGTCGGATTGTGCTCGAACAGGAGACGATAGCGCGCCTCGCTCTGGGCGAGAACGTCTCGCGATCGCTCGCGTTCCCGGTCCGCCGCGATCGCCTGTCGTCGCAGCATCAAAAACCGAGCGACAAAGGCAACGACGAGCGCGAGTACGACAATGAGCAGCCCCACCGCCAATGCTCCCGACGCGTGCAGCGTCGGCGCCGCCCTTGTCCCGTGCATCTGAACAGTGATCTGCTGAGGGGCTATCAACGCGGCTCGCTACCCCGGAATGTTGCGCACGGATTCATGACGCGGCACGCGGCAGCTCGACCTCACGTTGATCGACGACTCGTAAGAACACCGAGACGAGATCGCGATCGAAGAGTCCGGACCGCGCATCGGCCTCGAGCTCGTCGAAGGCCTGCTCGCGCGACCGTTGTGCGCGATACGGCCGGGTCATCGTGATTGCGTCGAACGCGTCGACGATACCAACGATCTGCGCCGACAGTGGAATGGCATCACCGCGGAGCCCGTCCGGATAGCCGCCGCCGTTGAGCCGCTCATGATGGGAGCGAACGATCGGCCGAACCGGTACGAGACTCCGCAAGTTGCCGCACAACCGCTCGCCGATGATCGTGTGCTGCTGCATGAGCCCGTACTCTTCCCTCGTCAGTTGTCCCGGCTTGAGCAACACGGCATCGGGGATACCGATCTTGCCGACGTCGTGCAAATAGCCGCCGCGATCGAGCGAGGCGAGCTCGTCCTCGGTCATCCCGAGTGCGGCGCCCAGTGCGGTCGCGTAGTGGGCGAGGCGCTGGCAATGGCCATCGGTCGTCGCATCGCGTGCTTCGACCGTGAGCGCGAGACTCGTGATCACCGACTCCGCGAAGTCCAGTTCGTCGGTGTAGCGCTTGAGCCGGACCAGCGAGTGCACGCGCGCCCGCAGTTCTTCGGCGTTATACGGCTTGGTCAAGAAATCATCGGCGCCGGCGTTGATTCCCGCCAATCGGTTTTCTCGCGCGTCGAGCGCGGTGAGGAGGACCACCGGAATCAGGCGCGTCGTTCGATCCCGCTTGAGCCGCTGACACACCTCGATCCCGGTCAGCTTGGGCAGCATCCAATCGAGCAAAACCACGTCGGGCGGACGTCGGCCGACGGCGGCCAGCGCGGCGGCACCATCGCCCACGACTTCGACCGCGAATCCATCGGCCGTCAGCAGTCGTGTGAGCAGACGTGCGTTCTGGGGATCATCCTCCACGATCAATACGGTTCCCCGGCTCAACTCCGCCGCAGGAAATCGTTTTCGGTCGCGCCGGATCTCCATCGAGGCCCTCCGTCGATCAACGTTCTCGTCATGCCGGATTCGCGCGGCGGCTCGGTGACTGCCGAACTCGTCGGCGATCGGTAGGTCCCATTAGATGTGGGTTACGCACGATATTCGCAATACCGACAACGCAAATTTGTAGATTGCGGTTTCGCGTCCACATACTTTATGTGCGACAATCCGCGGAAAGATTAGAGCGCTCTAATAATACTCCGTGAGGATTGAAGCACAGTCGCTTTGACCGTGCAGGCTTGGGGGACCGGAACATATGACCGTCAGGTCATTGCCCGCCGGAGGGCATCGCGAATCGCGCGGTCCCTTGTCGCGGCGCGTAATTTCGCTCCCAGTCTCAGATCGAACGGAGCGTGACATGTCGGACAAGAAGATCATTGCAGTGGTTGGCGCCACGGGATCGCAGGGCGGCGGCCTCGCTCGCGCGATTCTCGAGGACCAGAACAGCCAGTTCGCGGTCCGCGCGATCACGCGCGACCCCAGTTCCGACAAGGCCCGCGCGCTCCAGGCAATGGGCGCCGAAGTCGTGGCCGGCGACGTCGACGACGAGTCGAGCATCGTGAAGGCATTCACGGGCGCACACGGCGCTTACTGCGTCACCTTCTATTGGAATCATCTGTCGCCACAGCGCGAGAACGCCGATGCGGCCAATCTGGCCAGGGCCGCCAAGCGCGCGGGAGTCCAGCACGTCATTTGGTCCACATTGGAAGACACGAGACAGTGGGTGCCGCCCTCCGACAACCGAATGCCGACGATCATGGGCAACTACAAGGTTCCGCACTTCGACGCCAAGGGCGAGATGGACCACGTCTTCTCCGAGCTCGGTGTCCCGACGACCTTCCTGCTCGCTGCCTTCTATTGGGAGAACTTCATCGGGTCAGGTCCGAAGCGCGGGCCGGATGGCACGCTGGCGCTCACCATGCCGATCGGCGGCGCAAAATTGGCCGGCATCGCATCTAGCGACATCGGCGCCGCGGCGTATGGTATGTTCAAGCGGGGCCGGGCTATCATAGGCCAGCGCGTTGGCGTCGCGGGCGAGCATCTCACCGGACGCGAGATGGCCGCCGCGATGTCGAAGGCGTTCGGGGAGCCGGTGACATTCAACGACATTCCTCCCGATGTGTTCCGCTCGTTCGGCTTCCCCGCGGCCGACGATCTTGGCAACATGTTTCAGTTCTATCGCGATTTCGAAAAGCCCTGCAACGATACGCGCGATGTCGCGCGGACGCGCGCGTTCGCTCCCGGATTACAGACTTTTGATCAGTGGTTGGCGAAGAACGCGGAGAAGATTCCCCGCCAGTAGGCGAGCTCGGTTGTCAGCCGGTTGGTGATGTATCTGACAGCGCGAGCGTGCGCAGCGCAGTATTACCTACCGCACCCTGACAGGAAACTCGACATGGCCATCTGGAAGGAATCAACCTCCCCCAAAAAGGAAGCGCCTCCAATGACACCTGAGCCCGCGCTCAAGAGAGAACCCGATTCATCGTATCCGCCGCAGCCGTCCTTCAGCCAGGACACGATCCGCCGTTCGCCGACGCGTGAGACGAGAGAGTCGGTCATCGCCTCGGACATCACGATCGAAGGCAAGATCGACGGCGCGGGCCACGTTCGACTTGCCGGACGATTCAAGGGCGACGTCAACATCCAGGGCGATCTCACGATCGACGCAGGCGCGAAGCTCACCGGAAGCGTGCGCGCGAACTCCGTCGTCATCGGCGGCGAGGTCGAAGGCAACATCGACAGCGCCGCACGGGTCGAGCTTCTCGAGTCGGGCGTGTTGAACGGCGATCTCAAGGCGGGACTGCTGACCGTCGCCGCTGGCTCGCGGATGCGCGGTCGCGCGGAGTTCGGCTGGAATGACGAGCATCCAGTCAAATCCTCGCTCACGTTGGGGACTAGCCAGGCCTCGTGAGCACAGCTCGGCAGTCGGCGGCGGGCGCGACGCGAAAGTGCCCGCACTGCCGAGCGGTCATTCTGGAAAGCGCGAGCGTGTGCCCGGCGTGCCGGAAATACCTTCGCTTCGATTCGAGCGCCGCGGCTCGGGCCGTTCCCACCATGACTCCGCTGAGGGTCGAAGGCGCCATTCGGCATCCTGACAACGGGGAGCCCTGGGAGTACTCGGTCATGATCTCCGTCCGAAACGACCGGGGCGAGGAAGTCACTCGCCAGGTCGTCGGCGTCGGTGCGCTCCAACCGGGCGAGCAACGAACCTTCACGTTCGCCGTCGAAGTTTTCGCGCCACCCGAATGAAGCGGTGATCGGCGCTTAGCAGCTATTTCTTGTCCGACTCCGACGCGAATCGGAAGTCGTACTCGAGCTTGATGGTGTCGGCCACGCTCAGTACGACTGGGACGCGCGGCTGCTCGAGCGAGAAATCCTTGAACGTGAATGACGTCACCGCTGTGCCGACGATGTCGTTGCCGTCGGAGTGCGCGGTCACTTGCCACGTCGTTGGGTGCGTGACGCCATGGACGGTGAGATCGCCCACGAGCGCGAACGTCTTCGGCGTTCTCGCCAACGGCGCGGTGATGCCATCGAACATCACCGGCACCAGCTCGATCTGCGGGAACTTCGAGGTCTCGAGCGTCCGACGCTGAATGAATCCGTCGCGCCGTGTCTTATCGCTCTTCAGGTTCGTCAGTTGGACGATGATCTTCGAGCTGTCGCGTACGATCTTCCCGTCGGAGTCGACGACGAATTGGCCCGCGATGTCCTTCGTCACGCCGATCGCGTCGTTCGGTAGATCGAATCCGGCCAACTGCTCGCGCACCCGATAGCGCGCTTCGTTGCCGCTCGGAGCAACTGTAAAGTGCAGTCGCTTCGGCTTGGGCGTTGGCGACTTCGATTGTGCAAGAACGGCATTCGCGCTCAACAGCGCGAACAGAATCGCAAGGCGGTGGTAACTGCTCGAGCTCATGCGTGGTCTCCGGGGAAAAGGCTACTGCGTAGTTCATGGAAAGACTACGCGCGAGAACGACGATTCGATGTGCGCGGCACGCGTACATTTCGGAATGTCGTCCTCTCCTCCACCAACTCCGCCAGACGCAAGACGCCGTACGAGCTACTCGGCAGCGAGGACGAGGTTCACCGCTTAGTCGACCGGTGGTTCTACGACCTCATCGACAGCGCGCCCGAAGCCGCGACCATCCGCACGCTGCATGCGAGAAGTCTCAAGTCCGCGCGCGAGAAGCTATTTCTATATCTGACCGGATGGACCGGCGGCCCGCCGGCATACGTCGAGCAGGAAATGCCCAACGAGCTGCGTGTCCACCTCCGCGAGCGATTTCACGAGCTCGCGGATCACATGCGAAATCGGCCCGACGAGTAGCGTCTCTCGCGACGCTACTTCATGCCGAGGTTCTTCTTCAAGAACGCAACGGTGCGCGGCCAGGCATCTTTGGTCGCCGCGAGGTTCGCCTGCTCTTCCGCCTCGTCGCGCGCTTGCTTTGGGTCGTCTTGCGCGCGCAAGAACCCGTGGATCGCGCCCTCGTAATTCTTCCCGAAGTAGTCCTTCTTGAGCGCCTTCATCGCCGAGTCGACGCCCGGCATCGCGGCGCCGATGCGCGCGTCCTTCGATCCGCTCAGAAGCATGACCGGCACCTTGATCTTCGCGAGCGAATCGCCGTTCGGCACCGCACCGCTCATATATGGAAGTCCGTAGTACGCGACGCCGCCGGAGAATCCCGGAACGCCGCCGTTCACCGCGTGCATCCACACCGTGCCGCCTCCCCAACAGTAGCCGATCACCGCGTACCGCGGCGCGGCGGATGGCTGCGACATCGCGTAGCGCGCGACCGCATCGATCCCGCGATTCCGTTCTGCCGCATCGACACCGGCAATCAGCTTGCGGGCCGAGTCGGAGGGAAGCTCTTCGGTCGTCGGACCGCCGCGCACGCGCGACTCCAGGTCAGGCGCGATCGCGATGAATCCGTCGGCCGCAACCTGATCGGCCACGCTGCGCACCCACGTCGACAAGCCGAAGATTTCATGCACTACGACAACGACCGGCGTCTTTGCATTCGACGTCGACGGATAGACGATCCACGCCATTAGAGAATCTTTGGAGCCCGGCTGCCACGCCACCTTGACCCACTCACCGTGTCGTGGGCTCGCCGAAAGACGCGCGGCTGCGTGGATCGCGCTCGCCGGGAGCGCCATGTTGCCCTGCTCGGCGCTGTTCGCGGTCGGAGGCGCGGCCATGTCGCCGGCCGCCATGTGCGACATGTGCTCATCGGCCGCCGGCGGCGCATGGTGACACGCGGTCAGGATGCCAGCAGCGACACAACTTGCCAATAGAACGCGCAGCGAGGACATGGGATCTCCGGTCATCAGTCGGTGGTTGAGGTTGATGGCGACAATGAGCCGCCTGATACGTCAACAGAGAATAGAGTACGGGTGAACTGATCGGAAGGCGTCCGCCGGGACCGTGTAAATCCTGCTCAAGCCAAAGCCATCGGCGTCACCGTCGTCGCACCAAATCGCGTCGATGAGCCGACACGCCTGCGCGAGCCTCGGCCAGCAACGGATCTCTGCCGCGAATGGCGCGGAGCAAATCCTTTGCTTTGTGCCTCAGCTGCTCGAGGTCGGGACAGACCGGCAGGCCGCGGACGGACATGACGAGCCTCCTTGGGAGATGCCCGGTGTCCGCTCGCGTCGGGCGAACGAAGGTTCGCGTGAACCTTTCTTCGCTGCTGCCAACCAGGCGGACTCAGTCCTCTCCACGGAGGGGAGGCGCCCTCAACGCCTGCCGACAGAATATCGGTCGGGCGGCGTTGACGCCAAGCGCAACGCGGTGCAATTGCGATGCAGCATGACGAACGTCGGCGTACATGAGCGCATCATCAGCTCGAACCTTCTCGTCCCGCACAAAAACCCTTCGCGATCGGCGATATGAACTCCCGGGTCGCACGCCTTCGTCAACGATCGGCATCGTCGTCCGTGCTTGCCATGCCAAGGTGAGTTTAGCACATTTATATGAGGTTTTCGATACCTCAGTCGATGGAGATTACCTCATTCACGGGAGGCGTGGGGTGGTCGCTCGGTCTTCGATTGCTCGACGCCTATGTGTCGTCGTATTGAGCACGTTCATCTGCGCCTGCAGCATCTCAACGATGTGCACGCTCATCGGCTGCGAAAGTGGGGTGACCGTCCATCTGGCTTCTCTCCCGGCGGGCCCGTTCCGCATCGAGGTCAGGCCCGCCGGCGGCCAAGGCGCCGCGTACGTGTTTGACTGTGGCGGCGCGCAGGTCACATGCCAGCAGGACATCTTTTTCGCCGACTTGATCAGCGATCATGTGTTCATCACGGTGACCGCCGGCGGGTTGAGTCGCGACACCGAGGTCACGACGGTCACGTATACGAGTCATCGTCCGAATGGGCCGAATTGCGGGCCTGATTGCCGCACGGCGGTCGTTACTGCACTGGTGCCGGGCTGACGGCGGTGAGGTGGTGCGTCGAGGGATGCGGTCGCGGTCGTGAAAGCGACTCTAGTACAACGCGGTCGAGGGAAGTCTGGGTTGTGCGATGGGGACTATTAGGATTCGTGCAGGTCTGTCGAATTCGGATTAGGCAGACCAGTCTACTT
>JAICYT010000245.1 GCA_025934075.1 Gemmatimonadaceae bacterium | reverse complement strand
TCGATGCGCCCGCCGACGACCCGCCGATGACACCGCCCCGCGCGAGCACGTCGTGAAATCCTTGCTCGGTCTTTGTTCCGGCGTACGCGTCGACGAGATGAAACTGTCGTCCGCCCTCGAACCAAACACCGCCTGCCTTGCGTAGAATCGCCGCGAACGAGTCCGAGTCGACGAGCTTCCGATCGTACGAATGCAGGACGTAGACATTCTTCGCGCCAGCTTGCTTCCAGCCGCGCGTACCCGGAGCGTTCTGGTTGTAAACCGAATCGCCGCCCGCCGTCGGCACATCGATGATCAGCGCGTTCGGCCCGCCGGCCGCATCGATGAATCGTTTGTAGATCTCCGGCCCCATCGAGCCCCCGCCAACGACGATCACGGTGCCGTTCGGCGGGCCAACCTTGGGTGCGGATTGCGCGAACACGATCGCGGGCACAGCTGTCACTGCGACCGCGGCGATCAGCGACGAAATACTCGGAAACGACATGGCATCCTCGACCGGGAATTGAACCGGGTCAAAGATATGCGCGAACCCGCCTGACGACAGACGCCGGGCGTTCATCCTGCCCCGACAGTATTACCCCGTCGAGGTCGCCGGTGCCGGCAAAAGACGTTTACAGACGGAATCGATGATCCGCTTGGCGCTGATGCACGCGAGTTGCTTAGTGAAGGGCAGCACCCAACGGAGGCCGAAATGATTCAACTAAGAAAAATCACGCTAGCTCTTCCATTTGTGTTCATCGCGGCATGCTCGAGCAATCGCTCATCAGGCGATACCGGCACCGCGGCAGGATCGATCGCCACGGATTCGATGGCGGCTCAGACCGACACGACTCCGAAGCCGGGCGTAGCCACCGGCACGGCCATGGACAGCGCGAGAAACGCAATGCCGATGGATACGTCGAGGAAAGACTCGATGATGATGGACACCACGAAGAAG
The DNA here is from genome assembly GCA_025934075.1 of Gemmatimonadaceae bacterium. GTDB lineage: Bacteria > Gemmatimonadota > Gemmatimonadetes > Gemmatimonadales > Gemmatimonadaceae > JAQBQB01. Next base: position 4,213 of record JAICYT010000245.1, on the reverse strand, counting down.
GATTCGACCCATCACCGTCGGGCCGGCACAAGAGCCAAGACCAAGAAACCCTACTAGCTCGCTGCTCGACTCGAGCGCACCGCGGGTACGGTGTCCACACCGTACCCGCGGCAAGGGGTTTCCCACGCGGTCACGGTCCGTTTGATTCATCGGCATGTCCCGCTATCTCATCTATGCCGAAGGTCAGCTCGGAACCCCGTCCGCAAAAACCGGCCACTCCGTAATTCGATATTCCGCTCCGCACGTCGCGGCCGTACTCGACAGCACGCACGCCGGTGAGTGCGTCTCCGACGTCATCGGCTTCGGTGGGGACATCCCGATCGTCGGCACCATCGCTGACGGTGCCGAGCAAGGCGCCGACGCATTACTCGTCGGCATTGCGGTCGCGGGCGGCGGGTTGCCCACCGGGGTGCGCACTGCGATTCGTCAAGCGATCGAGTGCGGTCTCGACATCTGGAATGGCCTTCACACCTTCGTGGCCGACGATCCGACGCTTGGTCCTCTCGTTCGCGAGCACGGCGTTACGGTCCACGATGTCCGTCGCCCGCCCGATGATCTTCCAGTCGGCGCCGGTCGAGTACGAGCGCTGACACAGACCATCGTCCTCGCCGTCGGCACTGATGCGAACATCGGCAAGATGACGGTCATGCTTCAGCTTCGAAACGCGCTACGCAACAGCGGTACGCGCGCGACGTTCGCGCCAACTGGACAAACAGGGATCTTCATTGAAGGCTGGGGCCTCTGCGTCGACGCAGTCGTTGCCGACTTCATCGCCGGCGCAAGCGAAGCGGTCACGATCAAGGCAGCGGAAGACTCCGACATCGTGCTGGTCGAAGGCCAGGGCTCGATCCTTCACCCCGGCTACTCCGGCGTCTCGCTCGGGCTCTTGCACGGCAGTCTGCCACACGCGCTCATCGTCTGTCATCAGCCGCCGCGAAAAACCTTCCGTCACAATGCGTGGCTCGAGATCCCGCCGCTCAACGATGTCATCGCGCTGCACGAAGCGATGGCGGCCCCGCTTCGTCCGGCAAGCACGATCGGCGTCTCACTCAACACCTCCGACCTCTCGGATGACGAAGCCCGCCGCATCATCGATCAGGTCGCGCAACAAACCGGCCTGCCGACGACCGATCCTGTCCGTTACGACGCAACTCCGCTCGTCGATGCCGTGCTTGCGTTCGACGCGAAACGCCGGGCCTTTTAGTGTTGCGACTCGGAAGCGCTCACCGCCAACAGAGCAAACGTCGCCAGCCAATGCTCCCCCGCATAATCGCCGGCGACATGCGGCAAGCTCGCCGCCAAGTGATGATCCGCGGTCGCCAACGCAACCTCGTGTCGAGGATCGGATGCATCCCACGACGACGCAATGCTTCGCCAACACCACGCACGGCTGAGATTCAGCCCATCGAGATGCGCGATCTTTCCATCCGAACGATCGCTCACGTTGGCCGGAACGAACAACGTTTGCGGCTCTCCGCCGACGATTCGCGGTAGAAAGCGATCCATCCACGCCGACCACACCTCGCGATACAGCAAACGCCGCATACACTCGGCCTCGATCAAAGCTGGTGACAAAAAGTCGTCGCCGCCCGGCTCCCACGCCTGACAATCCACGTCGCGAGCATACCACGCCATTGCTTTCTCGCGCAGGAGCTGCGTCAGATCGTCGTCGCCGACAGCCGTCGCATACTCCGATGCCAGAGCCAATGCGAACGCGGTGTTGAAGTGTGTGCCGACTCGAATCGGATACGTCGCCTTGGGTAAGAATTCTCGAAATCGATGCGCGAACGCATCGCTCAGTGGGCCGAGCGCGGCCGACCAACGCAGCCCCTCCTCCGTTTCGTGCCGCTTCAGCTCAGCCGCCAACATCATCAGCCACGCCCAACCGTACGGCCGCTCGAACGTCCCGCGCGACGGCTGACTCAGGTATGCGACCTCGACGTCGACTTTGTCGGTCGTGAGCTGCGAATCGAACAACTCACGAATTCGCGGACGCTCGTCGAGCGTCGCGAACCGCCGATAGAGTGTGGCGAGCAGCCAATACCCGTGCACGTTCGAGTGCCAATCGAAGCTCCCGTAGAAGATGGGATGGAGCTCGCTCGGGGCACGCAGATCCCCCGGCCCATTCAACACGTGATCGAGCTTGTTCGGGTATTCGCGGCGCACATGCGCCAGCGCGAGCGACGCGAACTTGCCAGCAAGCGTTGCATCGAGTGTCGTCATCGGAATACAAATAGGTACATGATGGCCGTATTCGCCGCGAGCAACATCAGCGCGGTCGGGATTTGCACTTTGATCACAGCATTCTGGTCAGGCAGCTCGAGGAGCGCGGCCGGAACGATGTTGAAGTTCGCCGCCATCGGCGTCACGAGCGTACCGCAGAAACCTGACAACATTCCAACCGCCGCCATCGTCACGACGTTGCCGCCAAAACGATGAACGATCAGTGGTAGCCCGATTGCCGCGGTCATGACCGGAAACGCGGCGAATGCATTCCCCATGATGCTCGTGAATAACGCCATGCCGATTGTGTACGTCGCGACGACCGCGAACGTCGTATCGAGCGGAATCCATCGCTCGAGTATCCCTGCAACGATCGGTCCGACTCCGGCCAACGCGAACATTGCGCCGAGTGCGGCCAGCATTTGTGGAAGCACGGCCGCCCAGCTCACGGCATCCATCAATCGTCGCGCCTCGATCATCGGCGCGCTGGGCGGCGGCCGCAGCATGATCACTCCGACAATGAGTGCAGCCACGGTCGCCAACCCTAGCGAGATGAGCGTCACTTGCTTGGGATCGACCAGCGGCACGCCATTCACCGAGAACCCTTTGAGGGTAAACGTGCCGAGCAGCGCGACGGCGGGAATCGTCAACGCCGGAATGAACAGGCGGTTTCCCCACCTGGCCGCGCTCACCTCGCGCTCGGCGCGTGTGGCTTGCTCGGGCGGCGCCGCGCCGAGTTTGCCGACAGCGACGATCGACACCATCGCGATGACGAGCAGGCCGTTGACGACATTCGGAAGATACGATCCGGCAAGAAACGTCACCGCATAGAGTCCCCAGAACGCGGCGTTGTTGTAACGCTTCTTATATGTGCGGTCGCGCAAGTTCACAATGGCGATTCCGGCCATCATGAGCCCCATGAGCACATTGACGAATTCGAGCGTGATCATTCGCCTCTGTCATCCTGAGCCGACAAAGTGAGTGACGGATCTGCCTCTTCAAGTCTCATCATCGCGTATGGTCGTCCTGAGTGACCGAGGCGAGCGAAGAACCGGCTCCTCCGCGCGCGATCTCCGCTCTCAACGAGCGATCGAGCAGCAGCAGCCGCGTTCCATGGATCACGAATGCGCAAATTGCGGTCGGAACCGCCCAGAGCGCGAGACTTGTCGGCTCGACGTGAATGCCATTTTGATCGAGAAAGCCGCGGATGAGCAAAATCGACCCGATCGCGATGAAGATGTCCTCACCGAAGAACAATCCGATGTTGTCGACGGCCGCGGCGTTTGCTTTCACCCGATTGCGGGTGTGGTCCGGCAGCTCACCCCATCGAGTCTCCGCGGCCGCTTCGGCCATCGGCGCGATGAGCGGACGAACCATCTGCGGGTGTCCGCCGAGTGACGTGAGGCCGAGCGAGGCGGTGATCTGTCGCAACGCGAGATACGCGAGCAGCAATCGCCCCGTTGTTGCGACGCGAATCCCAGCGATCACTGTTCGGGCGCGCTCTTTGAGACCGGTGCGCTCGAGCAAGCCGATGACCGGCAGCGCCAACCAAACGACGGGCACGGATCGACTGTCGATGAATGCTTTTCCGAACGCGCTAATGACGTCGACCGTTGCGTGGCCGGCGGCAACACCGGTCGCAATCGCCGCGACCGCGACGACGACAAGCGGATTGAATCGGAGCGCAAACCCAGCGATGACGATCAGAATCCCAATGAGTGGAAGCAAAATCTCGAGGCTGAAGATTGAGCGGAAAGGTGAAGGAGACCAAGTATGCCCCACACCTACTCCACCCTCAACCCTCAGCCCTCCACCCTGTTACTTGGCGTGTGGATTCACATCTCCGCGCGCGATCGCCATGTGATGTCGCGCATGATGATCGCCTTCGGTCAACAATCCAGCGAACCCAAGTCCACGAATCCGGGCGACCACCTGCGAGCTGTCCGCGCCTCTCGCTGTCACACGAAAGCGGACGCCGCCGGGAATCTCG
>JAICYT010000141.1 GCA_025934075.1 Gemmatimonadaceae bacterium | reverse complement strand
GTATGTTCCTTGGTGCCGCCGTAGTTGCCAAATCTTCGGCGCGCTTCAATGACCGCCGCCTCGTGGCTCAACCCCGCGGCCTCGAGGTCATCGATTCGCTCCGCGAGATGAAAGGCGAGCTCGCGATCGAGGTCGCTGGAATGGCGGTTCGATCGAAAGAGGTTCAGAAGCCGACGAGACCATGACATGCGGGAGCTCCCGACGTTAAGCGTAGCGGAGCACTCGGCGGACGCCCTCCGTGAGCCGCGCCCAGCTTTCGACTTCCGACGCGAGTTGCTTTCGACCGGCGGCGGTCAGCGAGTAAAGCCGCGCCTGGCGATTCTTCTCGGTGACGCCCCATTCGGCGCGAATCCATCCGTCCTGCTCCATTCGATGCAACGCCGGATAGAGCGAGCCTTCCTCGACGCGTAGCATCTCGGATGACACCTGTTGGATGTGCGACGTAATTGCGTAGCCGTGCATCGGCCCGCGCGACGCAAGAGTCTTGAGCACGAGAAGACTCAGCGTGCCCTGGAGAATGTCGTTCTTGGATTTGCCCATAGACCTGAGAGCGGAGCGCCGACTCTTGTCATCCTGAGGAGCTCGGCGACGAAGGGTCTGTTGTCGGAACCTCGTCTGATAGACGCAGATCCTTCGCTTCGCTCAGGATGACATTCCGTCTTGAGGCCCTAGGCATAACTAGCTATGTATGAGTATGCAACCGCATGACCCGGCCGTCAAGCGCGAGCCGCGCGACTACAACAATGCGACCGGATCTCGATCGAGCGTCACGCGAAGACCGTCGACCTTCGGAACGGGAAAGCGCTCGAGAAAATACCGGCCAAGTCGCGTGAGCTCGGCAGGATGCTCGGCTTTGATCAACACGTGCCATCGCCAACGATTCTTGATGCGCTCCACCGGGCACGGCGCCGGTCCAACGACATTGATGCCCGGCATCGGCCGCTTGCGCAGCAGCGCGTGTAGCCACGTCGTCGCCGCCGTGGCAAGGTTTGCCGTCGTCGCCTCGGTGGTGCCACTGAACACAATGTTGGCGAGCCGCACAGAGGGCGGGTACGCCGGCGTCGTTCGACCTTCGAGCTCTTGGCGAACGAATCCGGTGTAGTCGTGCTTCACGGCGCACTGCACCGCGTGATGCGAGGGAACACGAGTCTGAATGAGCACACGCCCGCCGAGGGGCCCTCGACCGGCGCGGCCAGCGACCTGGCTCAGGAGCTGAAAGCATCGCTCCGACGCTCGGAAATCCGGCAGGTTGATGCCGACGTCGGCGTCGATGACGCCAACCAGCGTGACATTGGGAAAGTCCAATCCCTTGGCGATCATCTGCGTGCCGAGCAAGATGTCCACTTCGCCGCTGCCAACGCGGTCGAGAATCTCGGTGTGCGCCCACTTCCCGCTCGTCGTATCGACGTCCATGCGCGCGATCCGTGCCGACGGAAAGCGATCGGACAGCAATCGCTCGACTTGCTGCGTTCCGAGGCCGCGCTGCTTCATCACGACGCCGCTGCACCGCGGACACTGCGTGCGCGGCGGCTCGGCGTGTTGACAGTAGTGGCAAACGAGACGTTCGGGCGTGCGGTGGTACGTCAGACTGATCGAGCAGTTGGGACACGTCGCGACGTCGCCGCATTGCGCGCACTGCACGAACGCCGAATAACCGCGACGATTCAGCAGTAGGATGCTCTGCTCTTTTCGCTCGAGCCGATCGCTCAACGCGGACTCGAGCTCGTCGCTGATGACCAGCCGCAGCCAATCGCCGGCGTCACGCTCGGTCACTGGCGCAAGGCGCGCTCTGAGCAGCGCAGTGCCAATCGGCACGGTCGACGTGTCGACTTTCGGCAAACGTCGATCGATGACCTCGATCTTGGGCAATCGCGCCTGTCCGACGCGCTCCGGGAGCGTAAGCAGCGTGTATTTGCCGCTCTGCGCATTGACCCAACTTTCGAGACTTGGCGTCGCACTCCCAAGCACGACCACCGCCCCTTCCTGCCGCGCGCGGACGACAGCGACCTCTCGCGCGTGATAGCGCGGCGTCTCGCCTTGCTTATAGCTGGACTCGTGCTCTTCATCGACGACGATCGCGCCAAGATTCGAGAGTGGCGCGAAGATCGCCGACCGCGCGCCGACCGCGATGCGCTTGCGTCCTTCTTTGAGCGCGAGCCACTCGTCGTACCGCTCGCCGTCACTCAACGCGCTGTGCAGCACGGCGATCTGCTCGCCGAACACGGCGCGAAACCGGTCGACCGTCTGCGGCGTGAGCGCGATCTCCGGCACGAGCACGATCGCCGAGTTGCCTTCCTCGAGCACGACCCGCCGCAGCAGCTCGATGTAGACGAGTGTCTTACCGCTGCCCGTCACACCATGCAGCAGGAATACATCACCACCGCGACCCGCGGCGAGCGTGTCGATCGCCATTCGCTGCGCGGGCGATGGGGCGTGCGGGGTTGGTGGTTGTCGCAGACGCGACGCAAACGGATCGCGCGCGACGACTTCGTCTTCGATCGTGATCAGGCCGCGCGCGACCAATCCGCGCAGCACAGATGGCGAACAGCTCAATCGCGCCATCAAGTGCTCCACGGGTACGCGTCCGCCGAGGGATTCGATGAGCTCGAACAACGCGCGCTGTTGTGGTGCGCGCGCGAAAATGCGCTCGCGATGAATCAACGACGGGAGATCCCGCCGCAACATCGCCACACGTCGCTTGCGGCGCACCGGCTCCGGCGCGACGCGCGAGGAGAGCGCGTTGGGAATCGCACATCGCAGCGCGACGCCGAGCGGTACAACGTAGTACTCAGCCATCCACGCGCACAAAGCCAACATGTCGCGGCTGACGACTGGCTCGCTGTCGGGAAGTAGCGCGACGGGCTTCGGCGTCACGCCCGGCACCGGCTGCCCGTCGTCGACGATGACACCGATCTCGCGTCGATTCCTGAACGGTACGACCGCGCGCATGCCCGGTCGCGCGCGTGCCGCCTGCGCAGCGTCTACCTCATACGTGAAGTTGCGGAAGAGTGGCAGCGGAAGGGCGACGGAAACGAGCACACATGAAATCTAGTTGCTGGTTGCTGGCGCCCAAGCATTGCGGCCAGCTTGACTCTCCAGCGCCGCGATCACGTTTTCCAACTCATCCGCGCTTCGGTGAGTATCTTCGGACCGAAATGTCCGCGTTCAATCTCGGCTAGGTCGGCAACGCGTCGGTGGAGACAGCGAATGACGGAGTGGCCCGCGGCAGACGCACCGAGAATGTCGTCCCCTCGCCAAACACGCTGTGCACGGCTATCTCGCCGCCGAGTTGCTGCGTGAGGCGGCGTGTGATGCTGAGACCCAGACCCGTGCCTCCGTACGATCGCGTGCGTGACTGATCGAGCTGGCGGAAATCCTCCCAGATCAAATGGATTTCTTCCGGCTTGATGCCAACGCCCGTGTCGCTCACGTCGAGCAGGATCGAATCCGGCGTGCAGCTCACCGCGACACGCACTGATCCACGATTCGTGAACTTCGCCGCGTTCGACAACAAGTTGAGCAGGATCTGCTTCACCTTGGTCTTGTCAGTGTCCACCGTGGGACACGTCGGGCTCACGTCAACGCTGAACTCGAGATTCTTCGCCGTTACCATTTGCTCGACTTGCTGTGAGACCTCTTGGATCAATTCCGGAATTCGGACGCGCTCGATCAACACCGGCATCTTGCCTGCTTCGATCTTCGCCAAGTCGAGAATGTCGTTGATCAACGACAGCAAGTGCTGCGCGGCCGTGCGGCTGCGCGAGATGTAGTCGAGCTGTCCCTCGGTGAGCTCACCCTTGATGCCGTCCATGAGCAGCGCTGAGTAGCCGATGACCGCGTTGAGTGGCGTGCGCAGCTCGTGCGACATGCTCGCGAGGAAGTCGGACTTGAGCTTGTTGACCTTCACCAGCTCCTCCGATTGCCACATGAGTTGCTGGTTCTGGTGCGCCAGATCGGCCGTCGCCTCGGCGATGCGTCCCTCGAGCTCGCCGTTGAGCTGCTTCAGCGCTTCGTACAGGCGCTCGTTCTCGACGTGCTGCGTCAAGTCGTGCAGCACCGATACGATCGCGATCGGCTCTCCGCGATCATTGCGGATCTTTCCGGACACGACTTCCACCGGCAGCTCGATCCGCGACGTCGGGTGCGTGAGCGACATCCGTTCGCGTCGCGTGCGTTCCTTCGTCAGTGCAAAGTCAGACACGAACGAGGTGAACTTGGTGTCGTTCTGCCGAACGGCTTGCGACACGCGATAGCTCTGTGACGTGCCTTGCGGGCCGTGAAACAGTCGCTCGGCCGCGTCGTTCATGAGGATGATGTTCGCGACGCCATCGGTCACCAGAATCGGGTCGGCGACGTTCTCGAGAATCAGGTTTAGTCGATCGCGCTCATCGGTGGCTTCGACTTCTGCCTGACGTACGCGTTGAACCTGGTGCTCGAGCTCGCGCGCCGCACGTCGCAAGTCGGTGACGTCGCGCAGCACCGAGAGCACGGCGTCCTCTGGGCCGACGCGCTCACCCATTGGGTGGGTCAACACCTCGAACAACAGATCGTGGCCTTCGGCGGGATCGACGAGATTCAGCTCGCGCGCACCACCGGTAGGTGTTCCCGCGATCAGTGAACGAGAGAGGAAAGAGCTGAGCAACAGGTTGTTCAACTCCACCGCACGACGCCGGCCGGCCGAGTCGTCGTCGTTCACGGAAAGCAGATGCTCGGCGCGTTTGTTTTGGACGACGATGTCGTTCGACGCGTCGGTGATGACGACGGGATCAGGCAGCGAGTCGACCATGCGTCGATAGCGGCTGCGCTCCTGGCTCGCGTGATCGAGGCCACGCTCCGCCTCGAGATGCGCGGCGACGCGGAAGAGCACCGGGCCCGCGTACATCACGACCGCCGCGATTTCCTGGAGCATGCCCTGCTCGACGACCGCGTCGACGATGACGACGCCACCGGGCGCGCTGGAAAATCGTCGGTTCTCGAGCGGGACAAGTCGCGCGCCGGTGGGTGACAAGACCTGCACGGCGTACGAGTCGGGCCAGATGGCCGGAGCGCCACGATAATGTGGGCGCGGCATCGGCAGTGCGGTCCAGTGCTCGAATTGAATGCGACCGCCGGATCGCACCGGTCCTTGACTCACGACCGGCGAGAGCGCGAGCGTCGACACCATCCACGCGTGACTTCGTTCGCCGATCGCAAGCTCGGTTGGCGGGAAGTCTCCGAATCCCGCGTGCGCGGTCAACAGCAAGTGCTCTTCGACCGTATCGAAGCGAAGCAGGCATGCGCGGCGCGCGCCGGTCGTCGCGAGAATGTCGGTCAGCAAGAAGGTCGCCGCGGCGGCGAGATCCGGCGCTTCCGCGAGCGCGGACAACAGCGCGAGAGGTCCTCGCTCATTCAACGAGACCTCGACACGTTCCCCGCTCGCCGACGGCGTGGCCATCGTCATCGCAACAGTGACTCCCGCTTAGTCCGCCTTTTCCAACTTCAACTTGATGTTCACGAAGTTGTACGGCGGCCAAGGACCGGAATACTTGAACGAGAGTACGTCCTCGTACTTCCGGCTCGTATCCTTCACCCGTTCGTCGAACGCTTGTTCCTGCGCGCGATCGACGAGAAACGCGGCGTTCACGATCATCCGATCGCCGATCGGTTTGTTCGAGCGGCTCGCGACGGCGGCGGGCTTCAACGCCTCGTGGATGTCGGCCACGTAGCGGGAGCTCATCTCTTCCAGCGCCGAGTCGACCAAACGGCCAAGCTGCATCCGTGCGAAGTAGGTCGAAGTCGTCGTGTGGCGGCTGATCTCGTCCTTGAGACGACGAATCTCGTCGTTTTCGCGCTCGAGGTTCGAGATCACACGCTCGCGATCCCACAGCACCTTGAGACCGAATTCGATCTTGTCCTGCATCTTGACCAGGACGTCGCTGAACGCCTGATACGTCGAGCGCAGCAGCTCCGTCACGTCATCCTCCGATCGGAACACGGTGCCGAACGACATGGGAATGACGGTAAACTCCTTCATCACGGTTTCGTTCACGAATTCGTGAGCAAGGACGTTTTCACGGGTCGGATCGTAAATCACGATCGGCGTGTCGCTGACGACCGCGGCGAGATCGTCGAAGGCAACCGTGAACACGCGCTGTCCGCCACCGATCCCGATGGCGCCGAAGTCTCGCTGGCGGGCTGTCCGAACGATGCAGTAGACGTACTTTCCGCCTTCAACTCCAAATGGGGGCGCTGGTTCGACCGAAGGGATGTCGAGCACGCTGCCTCGTGGGGCTTGGGGAGAAGCTGGGCTGCGGGGATCGGAAAAGCATCGCCAGTGGACCGCTCACGCGCTAGACTCTCAGCAGTATTTTTACCCGGCCGAGCTTGCTGCGACAACCTATTGTCCCACAATGGTTCACATGAAAAACAACGGCATCAAATGGCTGCTCGCGGCTGGCATGATCGGCTCGGCTGCCCGCGCCCAATCCACAGCATCCGGTGTTGCGGCGTTTCGCGCCTCCGTCCAGAGCTATGCGCACGCGAACGACGTCGCGATCGTCCACGAGTTGAGCGACTTCTTGGCGATTCCAAACCTCGCCACGGACGCCCCGAACATCAGACGCAACGCCGAACACTTGACGGCGATGATGAATGCGCGCGGAATCGCGAGCCGCTTGCTGGAGTCGCCGAGTAGCGGCCCGCCCGTCGTCTACGGCGAGCTGCGAACGCCGGGCGCAACGAAGACCGTCGTCTTCTACGCTCACTACGACGGCCAACCCGTCGACACGACGCAGTGGGTCACACCGCCATGGCATCCCGTGTTGCGTGACAAGCCGCTCGATGCCGGCGGCCAAGTGATCGCGATCCCGACGACGCCCGGCTCCATCCAACGTGAATGGCGCCTGTACGCGCGATCGGCGAGCGATGACAAAGCACCAATCGTGGCGATGCTCGCCGCGCTCGACGCACTGCACGCCGCCCATGTGCCGCCGTCGGTCAACCTGAAATTCTTTTTCGAGGGCGAGGAGGAAGCCGGCTCGGGCCACCTCAAATCGATTCTCGAGCAAAACGTTCCGCTCCTGAAAGCCGACGCCTGGCTGTTCTGCGACGGCCCAGTTCACCAATCACGCCGGCAGCAGATCGTGTTCGGCGTGCGCGGCGTCACCGGTGCTGAGCTCACCGTTTACGGACCCTCGCACGGGCTGCACAGCGGGCACTATGGCAACTGGGCACCGAATCCCGTGACGTTGCTCGCGAATCTCATTGCGAGCATGCGCAATGACGACGGGCGGATTCTGATCAAGAATTACTACGACGACGTCGCGCCGATCACACCCGCCGAGCGTCGCGCGCTCGCCGCCATCCCCGCGGTCGATTCGGCGATGCGTGCCGAAGTGCAGCTCGGCGCGACCGAAGCAAAGAATGCGGCGCTCGTCGAGCGCATCATGCTGCCGGCATTGAATCTCCGTGGGATTCGCGGCGGCGCGGTCGGCGCGACGGCGTCGAACACGATTCCGACCGACGCAACGGCGTCGATCGATTTTCGATTGGTGCCGCACGAGACACCAGAGCACATCAAGCAGCTCGTCGAATCGCACGTGCGCGCGCATGGCTACTTCATCGTCGATCACACTCCGACACCCGCCGAGCGCATGGCGCACGATCGCATCATCAAGATGACGTGGGAAGCCGGCTACCCGGCGACGCGCGTCTCGATGGACTCACCGCTGTCGCGCGCCGTCATTCGCGCGACTGAGGAATCACTCGGCACACCGATCGTCGCGTTGCCGACTTTGGGCGGAAGCCTGCCGATGTACACGTTCGAAAGCGTGCTTCACGCGCCGCTGATCGTGCTGCCGATCGTGAATCACGACAACAATCAGCACTCATCGAATGAGAACTTGCGAATGCAGAATTTGTTCGATGGAATCGCGGTGTACGCGGGCGTGATGGCGCGCGTGGGCGATTATTGGCGATAGCGATCGGCGGCGGTTGCGCACGAATCGGGTTGCGACAACTCTCAACGCCGATCGACGCCGAGCCCTGGTGCGCTGGGAATCGTGATCACGCCGGCGTCGATCGTCGCGCCGACATATGGATCATCGGACAACAGCGCGGCTCCGTCGAAGTCGGCGTAGTCGAGCAGCGGCGCGAGGTGTGTGGCAGCCGTGATTCCCAGGCTCGTCTCGATCATGCAGCCCGCCATCACGAGCATGCCGTGCGAGCGCGCGGTCGCGATCATCCTGAGTGCTTCGCGCAGCCCGCCGCACTTGGACAGCTTGAGATTGATTCCATCGACGGCGCCAACGAGACGCGGGATGTCGGTGGCGACGACGCATGATTCGTCGGCAATCACTGGCAGGATCGAGCGCTCGCGCACGAAGCGAAGGCCGTCGATGTCGTGCGCCGCGAGCGGCTGCTCGACGTACTCGACGCCGCATTCCACCAGCACGTCGATCATCCGGAGGGCGCGTTTGGCCGTCCACGCCGCGTTCGCGTCGACGCGGAGCACCTTGGTGGGCGCGGCTTCCCGGACGGTGCGGATGATATGCTCATCGTGATCCGTGCCGAGCTTCACCTTGAGCACCGGATACGCGCTGGCTTGCTCGATGCGTTGACGGAGCTCGTCGTCGCTCGCCGCGATCGCGATCGTGAAGCTCGACAGCGGCGCATTCGCCGGGGTCAGGCCCCACAATTTGTAGACTGGAACACCGAGCCGCTTGCCGGCGAGATCGTGCAGCGCGGCACTGATCGCGGACTTCACCGAACCGTTGAACCGAATCGCGCGGTTCATCTCGGCCTCGACGTCTTCGATCGCCCAAGCGTCGCATTGCGTGACGATTGGCGCGAGCCGTGCGAGTGCGCCAAGCGCGGTGTCAGCGGTTTCGCCGTAAAAGCGGTTTGGCGCTGCTTCGCCCCATCCTTCGACGCCATCGTCGCCGATGATGCGCACGCGAATGAGACGATGCTCGCTCGCGCCGCCTCGGGCGATGACGAACGGATGCGTGGTATGTACGATCGAGATGTCGTGCTCGAGCTTCATGCCGTCTTCATGCGCGAGTCGGGACGCTTGCGCCGCTCGAGCGGCGCGCGGTGGTGGCGTTACGGAGCGCCGACGCCGCGTCGGGCGCGCTACGCAGGAACGCGATCAGAGCGTCGGCGACGTCGTGGCCACGAGCGTAGCGCGCAGCGGGTGATTTGGCGAGACAGCGCATTGTGATGTCGGACAGACTCGCGGGAATGCGCGCATTGATTTGCGACGGCGCCGCCGGAGCTTCGTGCACCTGCTTGTAGCTCACCGCGAACGCGTCAGCGCCATCGAACGGCGGGACGCCGGTGAGCGATTCGTACAACAGAATGCCGACCGCGTAGATGTCGCTCCGCCCATCGACGAGTTTCCCCATCGCCTGCTCGGGCGACATGTAGTGCGGTGTGCCCATCGCGCGTCCGCTCGCAGTAAGCCGGCCGTGAAAGCGAGCCGTGGCGATGCCGAAGTCGGTGAGAACGGCGTTACCATCTTCGTCGAACAGGACGTTGTCCGGCTTCACGTCGCGATGCACGACACCGTGCCGATGCGCGTAGTCGAGCGCACACGCGATCTGCGCCGCCGCCTCGGCCGAGCGCACCGGCGCGACCGTGCGCGCCTTCTGAATGAGATCGGCGAGTGAGCCGCCCTCGAAGTACGGCATGACCGTGTAAACGACGTCGTCCGTCGCGCCGTAGTCGAGGATGCCGCAGATGTGCGGATGCACGAGCTTGGCCGCCGCTTCTGCTTCGCGTCGAAACCGCTCGGCGACTTCGACGTCGCGCGCGAGATGCGGATGTAGAACCTTGATCACCACAGGGCGAGCGAGCTGCGCCTGCTCCGCGATGTAGACGTCGGCCATACCGCCACCGCCGATACGCTTGAAGACGCGGTATCGATTGCCGGTCGCGCTGCGCAAGCGCGTGATCTCGTCGTCCGGCCGCTCGAAGGGACCGCGATCGAGCACCGGCAGCGTCTCGGCGCAGCGCGTGCAGACGGCTGAGGATGCGCGGTTCCAGGTGCCGCACTGAGGACAGAACATCGGTCAGTGCCCGAACTGCATCTGGACGAAATCGTACGGCGCCCACGGCCCGGTGATGTCGAAGCGCAGGAGATGGTGTGCGTCTCGCTGCTCGTCGAGGGCGCCGACGAACGCCTTCCACAGGTCGCGCTCAATGAGAAAGGAGGAGCTCAGCACGAGACCCGTGATCTCTTCGTGTCGCAGCGGAACGCTGGCGACCGCCTGACGACGAAGACCTCGCATCGCCTCGGCGGCGCTTTCCGCCAGATCAGAGCCCGTCTCGAGGTCCTCGGGTTTTCCGTCGGCCCTGACGACGTGCACCCGTGCCGCCACGCGATCATCGACAAATTCGAGAGCTCCCGACAGTGACACGTAGTGTAGTTCCATCCAGCGCCGGAGGATGTCCGGCGCCCGAAACACGACGCCGACCGGCGCGGGAACGACCGAAACCCGCCTGAACAGCCAGTCGACGACCGCGCGATGGCGCTCGATGTCGGCCGGGGTGGCCTCGTCGATCGCGAAGATCTTCTGTTCAGAGACGACTGCGCACAAATCCCGAAACGGAACGAGGAGGGTGCCGGACCAGGTTCCGGTGCCCGTCCCCGAGCCCGTCCCGGCTCCATCGCCTGCTACTTCGTGATGTGCGTCGGCGAACGTGATACCGTGAAGGCGAAGCGCCATGAGGAGGGTCTGGCGGGTGACGTACACGTACGGCGGTGCCCCAGAATAACCTGGGCACGAGCTATCCGCCAAAGTGTACGCGCGAAAAGTCGCCTTGCGCGAGCCGATCCGGGCTAATCCGCAGCCAGGGCGGCAAGGGCCGAACGAATCCCGTTACGTCAGGTCCGCACGGACGCCAGGTATTGCGCGTACCCCGCTTCGACGGCCTCGGAGTTCTTGGCCTGAAAGCGCCACAG
>JAICYT010000048.1 GCA_025934075.1 Gemmatimonadaceae bacterium | reverse complement strand
GTGCAGGTGCATGGGGTGCGCCTGCGCGGTGGCGTTGATGACGCGCCAGTTCACCGTATCTCCGACCGTGTAGTTGAGCCGCTCCGTGTATGGCCACGACATGCCATTCACGGCGATGAGCTCGTGCCGCCCCGACTTCTTTCCAGGAATTTGAATGGTGTCGCGGAACGTGCTGATCACCATGATGCGATCGGCGGGACGTGTGGGCGCACCCGGCGGGTCGACGACGAGCGCGCCGATGAGATGCGCTTCGTTCGTCTGCGCGACACCGTCATTGCGCGTTGTTCTGGTCCGACCCCAGTAATAGAATGTGCCCGGCGTGTTGGCGCGGAAACGGATTTCGCGCGTCGCGCCGGGTTCGATGTCGAAGGTGTCGATGGTCGCGGCACTGCGTTGTTGCAGGCCTCGAACGCACAGCTTGACGTCGAGAGAATTGCGGATCGTCGCCCGCACCTCGGTGCCGGCCGGAACACGAATGAGCGGACCGGGGATCTGCGGCGCCTTGCCTTGCTCGGCGAAGACTGGAAAATCGAGCGCGGGCCCGCGCGATCCTTCGGGAGACCAGGCGCCGATCACGGCGTCGAGCTTGATGGTCAGGACGCCGCTCGCCAGCGTGCCGGCGGGGGTGCGGTTGTCGTTTGGTCGAACGACCGCGGCGGGCGGGGGTGAGACGACCAGCTGCAGCGCGAGCATCATCGCCAGCGTCATATGGTCTCCGTTCTCGAGTTGTCGAGGCCCAAATGTACGTTGCCCGGAGCGCTTATCAAGTCGACGATGGCGCCCGTCTCACCGTATGGCAACCCAGCGTGAAATGGCGCTACGCCGGGAAGCGCCATCGCGAGCGCAATGACTTCTGCTTCACACTGCGTGGTAGGGACGCGTCGTGTAGTGCCACTTTATTGCACTTAAGCGATTCTGCAGCGGACCCATTCCTGAGTCAGACAAGGCGTTGACCGCGGCGAGCGAAGGCTGGCGCCGGATTGATACGAGCAGCGGCGATTCCGTGACGCTCGTTGTCGTCGCATGCGCCATCGTTGGCGCATGCTTCGACCTCCAAAGGGCACCCGCCTCCGTGCACGAATCAGCGTTCGTGTACGCCGACACGGCGGATCGCTCAGCATGACTATTCCCAACCACATCGTTCGCGCGTGGAAGCTCGAGCACGGAACAATGCTCGCCGTTCACTCCACCGATCAAGGTATACTGCTCTTTCCGCGATTCTTTACGTCGCTCGTCAACAGCCGCGACGAGGCGAGACTGCCTCAGAAGTTCTTGGAGAACGAGACGAACGGAATCCCGGAAAGATCGCGTCGCGCGGGGCGTTGAAAAGCGCGTGCGCGAACGACTCGGGATTCCCGCCGACCTACTCAGGCGGCCCCGAGGTTACCGTTCCCGTTGTGGTACCCCCGAACGTACCGCGTATATAATGCGCGACGACGGTCACAAGCACCGCTCCCACGCCAACAGCGACAAACGCGGTCCGCTGCCGATCCACCGTCTTGACCTGAAGATTGGCGACATCCTGAACGGGAATAGCGATGCGCTGCTCGAGTTGGTTCGCCGCGCCGGCGCCCGTCGACCACACGCGAACCCCAACCAACAATTGGCCCGCGTCGGCGTGCACTAGATCGCCTTCGATGCCATGGCCGGAATGCGGAATGTCGTTGCCCAAGGTTTCGCTGAGACGAGTGACGCCGGCGGGTGTCAGCTCCATGCGCACGTGATGACCCGGTGCCGGCGGCGACGCGACCGGCACCGACGTGTATCGGAAGCACGCGATTGGCAACAGCACGGCGAGTGCGGGCAGCAGCGTCTTGCACCGCTGCGCGGCATCGCCGACTCGCGTCCTTATGCGTTCTTTAATGATGGCGTCCGTCTGTGGTCGTCGACAGCCAGCTCGTGTTGTCTTCGATGCGCAGTCCGCGCGAATGATCCACACCATTCACTGTCAGAGTGACCCGGTACGCACCGGGTTTCGCGAGCACGGGGGCAACCGGCGGCTCGTCCGCGTCGGCCCCGACCGTCTGCCGCTGGCCATCGGGCATCAGATTCCACTGCACCCGGTTCAAGCCCTGAGTCGAGGTGCCGTTCAGCGTCCGCACAACCTTGCCCGTCACCGCATCGGCGACCGTGAGCTTGACCGCGCCCTGCGCGGCCTGCTTCAGGTAATACTGGAATGCAACGCCCGGCTCGGGATTCGTGCCCCGGAACTGCTTGCTCGCCGGCAACGATCGCGACAGGTATTGCTGGGTGCGCGGAAACGTCGTCGTGCGCGGCTCGAAGAAGTACACGTCTTGGGCCAGCACCTCGGGCGAAAGCTGCTGCAGCGGTGTCACGTCATCCATGATATACACGCTGCGACCATGCGTACCAAGAATGAGATCGCCGTCGCGCGGGTGGATCAGGATGTCGTCGACGCGAACGTGCGGCAGCCCGGTCATGAACGGCTTCCAGTTTTTTCCGGCATCCAGTGAAATGAAGAGTCCGAACTCGGTGCCCGCATAGAGGAGGCTCGGATTCTTGAGGTCCTGCTTGACCACCCGCACGTCGCCGAACGCCGGCAAATCGCTCGTGATCGGCGTCCATGTGCGACCGAGATCTCGCGTCGCGTAGACGTACGGCCGCATGTCGTTGCTGTAGTGACAATCGAGCGAGACGAATGCGCCGTTCGCCTCGAAGTGTGACGCCTCGACGCGCGACACCACGCAGTTTTGCGGCGCGCCCGCGATATTCGCCGCGACGTTCGTCCAATTCGCCAGCCCATCGCGGCTCACCTGCACGTTGCCGTCGTCCGTGCCGACCCAGAGCAGGTCGGGTACCAGCGGCGATTCCGAGATCGTCGTGATCGTGCTGTAGAACCACGTGCCGTCGTTCTTCGAGAGAATGCACGGCTGGCCACGCGAAATCGGCCCTTCGTCATGACAATCCTTCACGCTCCCCATCACGCCGAAAATCTGCTGATGATTCGGGTCGATCTGCTTCGTCAAGTCTGGACTCATCGTCCAACTGTTGCCGCGATCGACGGACTTGAAGAGTCTATTCCCGCCGAGGTAGAGCGTGTGCGGATTGTGCGGTGACAGGATGAACGGCGCCGTCCAGTTCCATCGGAAGTGCTCAGTCGCCGCGGGTTTGGGCGTGATGTTGCTCGGCGTCGCCGCTGTCCCAACGTGCGGCTGAATCGTCACAGCCTCGCCCTGTCCAATGTCGAGGCGACGAATCGAGCCGCGTTGCCCCTCGGCATAGACGATGTGGTAGTCCGTGGGATCATTCGCGGTGTACTGTCCGTCCCCATTACCGACGTTGTACCAATCATGCGCCGAGATGAAGGGTGCTCCCACCGCACTCGGCCCACACCAGCTCGAGTTGTCCTGCAGCCCACCGCACACGAAGTACGGCCGGCGCATGTCCACCGAGACTCCGTAGAACTGGCCGACGGCATTCGGTCGCATCGCCTCGAACGTCCGCGCGCGATCGTATGAGACATCGAATCCGCCATCGTTGCCAACCATCACATGGTCGCTGTTCGACGGGTCGATCCAAATTGCGTGATAGTCACCGTGACCAGGGCCGTTGATGACGCGGAAGGTGCGCGCGCCATCCTCAGAGCGGTAGAACTGGCGCCCTGCCGTGTAGACGACGTCGGGATTCTTGGGATCTATTTTGAGATTGCTAAAGTAGCCCGGACGTACGTTGTGATTGCTTCGGTACTCCCACGTGCGACCTTTGTCGTTCGAGCGCCAGATTCCGCCTTCGTGATCGCCAACGACGGCACCGCGCTCCGTCGTGGTGGGGCCGCCGGCGGCGATGACGCGGTCCGAGTCACCTACTCGCTCTTCGTCGCGCAGGACCTCGATCTGCGCGTACACGACGTTCGGGTTCGATCGCGACACGTCGAGCGCGATGCGCCCCTCCTGTCCCCCGGGCAAACCTCCGCCCTTGACTTGCGTCCAGTGCGCGCCGGCGTCGGTGCTCTTCCAGATGCCGCTGCCGGGACCACCGCCGTTGTATCCCCACGCGGTTCGACGGCGCTGATACATCGACGCGTAGATCGTATTCGGATCGCTCGGATCGAGCACGATGTCGTTCGCGCCCGTGTTCTCATCGACGAACAGCACGCGGTTCCATGTCTTTCCGCCGTCCGTCGTCCGGTACACACCACGTTCCGCGTTCGATCCAAACAACGAACCCAGCGCGCCGACGTAGACGACGTTCGGATTATGCGGACTGACAACGATCCGATTGAAGTTCATCCCTGCGCGCAGACCGACGTAGCTGAACGTCTTCGCTCCGTCGGTCGACTTGTAGACGCCGTCTCCGTATGACGAGCTGTTGCGATTGTTGCCTTCCCCGGACGCGACGTAGACGACGTTGGAATCGGACGGGGCAACGGCGACGGCGCCGATGTGCGTGTTGCCGTATGTGTCGAACACCGATTCGAACGTCGTCCCACCGTTCACAGTTTTCCAAAGGCCGCCCGTCGCATAACCGACATAGTATGTGCGAGCGTTGCTCGCCACTGCGATGTCATCGACTCGGCCGCCCTGACCGGCCGGACCGATCGAGCGCCACTGAAACGTTCTGAGAAACGGATCAGGGCTCGGATTTATGGGCGGCGTAGGTGGCGGCGCGGGCGCTCTTCGTTGAGCCGAGGCCGTCGCCGTCGGCAGCACCAGCAACAGAATCAAGGCGGTGGTCTGCAATCGCTGAATTCGAAATGACATGGCTACGACCCTCTGGATGCTGATGCGGGACGGGAGCTGAAACAGGGGCGGGACTTGCAGGTGCGAAGTACTTATCGAACACGTTGCTGAAGATGATCGCGACGAAACCGTCAGTCGTGGAGTTGCCCGACGTGCGGAACATGTCGGGAATGCCACCGACGAGCGCGACCCAAGTGCCGACGAACGTGGTGCGCATCGGCTCGGACAATCCGAGCAGCGACGCCACGAGCACGCCGGTCCACAGCGACAATCCCATAGCACCTGGGACGCCGGGCGCGGCCATCGCATAGAGGACGATGAACGGCCAGAGCACCAAGAGCTGGAGCCAACCGATGTGCATCCCGAACACGTAGCCGGCCACGAACGGCATGTACGCCATGTACTGCATCGTGCTCGCGCTCTTGTGCACGATGCTGCCGACGGGGATGATGAAATCCGCAACCTCGTCGCGAACGCCGTAGCGCTTGGCGAAGGCGAGGTTCACCGGAATAGTCACCAGCGACGATGAAGTACCCGCGGCAAACAACGCCGTCGGGATGTAGTACTGCTTGAGCAGCGGTCCGAGGTCGCGAACGCCGCCGACGTAGCGCAGCGGGCCGAACACGTAGAACAGCCACCAGATCACGGCCATCGCGAACGAGTAAAGGGAGATGGCCGCGTAGTGACCGACGCCCAGTCTGACGCCGAAGCTCACACCGATCATGATTCCCAACGCGAGAATGAGCGGAACCATGACGTACCCGATCGACCTCCCCACAGTGACGATCGTAGCCTCCACGCGGCGCAGAACGCGATGTACAGCGTCGACTTTCGCGCCGAGTAAGCCGATGACCAGCGATGCGACGATTGCGACGATGGGGCCCGAAGCCCGCCAACCGCCCGCCAAGTTCTGCAGCATGTGGGACGCGCTCGTCAGCGCGCCGCCAGGCTCGGAGATGGGAAGGCGGAAGATGACTGCCGCGACGAGCGCACCGAGAATACTTCCGGTGATGGCGCTCGCCACAAACCACGCGAGCACCGCCGCGGCAAACTTTCCAGCCAGCCCGCGACGAATCAGCATGGCGATCGCCGGACTCAGCGCGCCGATGATCAGAAACGGCGCGATGAGCACCAGCACTGAGAGAACAGCGCGCGTCCCCGCGGCAACCGGCGCCAATGCACTCGGCCACAATCCGCCCATCGCGATACCGGCGATCAGCGCGGCCAGAGTCAACACGTGTGCGGGCGGCTTTCGCATGCGACGCGGCCCTCAGCCCTCGTCGGAGGAATCGAGATACACGAGCCCAGCTCGCGCGAGTGAATCGCGCATCGTGTAAACGTCGAGTCCCAACTCGCCGCGCGCGAGGCGCTCGCGCACCGCTGCCTCCTTCGCTTCGCGGGCATCGCACGCAGCAACGACGCCGGCCGCGGTGGTCCGCGGCACGAACACGACGCCATCATCGTCGGCGACGACAACGTCACCCGGCGTGACTGATACGCCCGCCACTACGACGGGAACGTTCACCGCGCCGACGCTCGCCTTCACGGTTCCTTTGGCGGAGATCGCGCGAGACCACACCGGGAACTTCATCGCGCGAAGCGCCGCAACGTCTCGACAACCCGCATCGATCACGAGGCCGACGACGCCGCGCGCGGAGAGAGAGGTCGCGAGCAGTTCACCGAACATTCCGTCTTCATTGTCGGAGCTCACCGCGACCACCAACATGTCTCCGCGCCGGCAAAGCTCGACGGCGACGTGCAGCATCCAGTTGTCGCCGGGGTGCGCGAGCACGGTGACCGCATTGCCAGCTGCAGCAGCCGGCGACCACGCCGGCCGCAGATACGACTTCGCGAGCCCGATGCGTCCCTGCGCTTCGTGCACGGTGGCTACACCCGCCTTGCCCAGTCGCTCGACGAGCGCCGGGTCGGCGCGAACAATGTTCCGCACGGCGACGGTTTTCACGCGAGGCGATCCATGAGTTGTGGGAACAGCCGCTGATACGCTTCGCCGTAGACAACCTTTCCGCCTGAATTCCGCGCGGCCTGATTCCCGCGCTGGAGCGCGACGCGCGAGTAGTATTCCCATAAGTGCTCCTGCGCCGCCATGCACTCGAACGCCTTGCGCTTCCGTTCCCACACCGAGCCGATGTCGAGAAACACATCCGGGCGCCAGTCGCACTGTTCCGTCTGATGCGGCTCGAACAGAAACACCGGCGGCGCGCCAAGCACGGGCTGGTGAGGATTATGGCCGTGCGCCTGCGCGATGATGCGTGCTTCCTGAGCGAGGTGCGCGGCACTCGGGTGATCGAAGTTGTATGGATCGGCGAGCGAGTGGGTCAGCACGAACGCGGGCCTGATCTCGCGATAGTGATCGACCAGCGCGTAGAGCAGCTCGTCGTCCGCGCGCAACGGGTAGTCGCCGCGATCGAGAAAGACGACCTCACAACGAAGCGCGTCTGCTGCGTTTTGCGCTTCGCGCCTTCGGTCTTCTTTGACGCGCGCGAGGGTCATGCCCTGCTGCTTCCACAACTTTGCCGACTCGCCGCGCTCGCCGAACGAAAGACATACAACGCGCACGTGGTATCCTTTGTCCGCGTGCAAGGCGATCGCGCCGCCCGCTCGCCAGACGAAATCGGCGGAGTGCGCGCTGATCACCAGCGCCGTCTTTGCGTCAGGCATGTGATGCGTTGGATAAATCGATAACGCGCGCCGAGACAAACACGTGGCCCGCAAAGAGCTTTCGCGCCGTGCGCACCAACGCCGCACGCTTTACTTCGGGCCCGCTCGGTCCCATCGAAACCTCGAGGTCGACCGTGAATTCGCCCGACGGATGCTCGACCGACAAGCGCGTCGATGCGCCACGATCCGACTCGTGCGGCATGACGGTCATCGACGAGGGTACGGAACCGGGAAGCAGACACGCCGTCGCGACCGACACTGCGCCGAGAACGCCGATGCTCGCATGGCAGAGGTGAGGAATGAACGTGCGGGTCGAGATGGCGCCGCCGTCTCGCGGCGGTGCGACCAGCGTCATCTTGGGCACGACCTTGTCCGTCACGTCGCCGAGGCCCATCAGCCTGCCGGCAGCCAAGCGCACGCGCTCGAGCTGGCGCTTTAGCTCGGTGTCGCGATTGAGCTCATCACGAGACTCGTAACCAGTCTTTCCGAACGCCGCCGCCGCGAGCACGACCACCGGCATTCCATTGTCGATGCACGTCGCGGAGATGCCGTCGATATCGTCGAGGACCTTCCCGGTCGGCAGGAGCGATCCGCACACCGCGCCGGCGGTGTCGAGAAATCCGATCGCGATCGGTGCGTGCGTTCCCGGTACACCGTCTATCCGACACTCACCATCATAGGTAATGAGGCCGCCGGGTGTCTGGACGGTGATGTCGGATAACACCCCCGTGTTGACCGTGAGCACACGCGCGGTCGTCACATCGCCTTGCGCTTGGATCAAACAACGCTCGAGAGCGAAGGGCACCACCGCCGCCAACATGTTTCCGCAGTTTGCGGTCGTGTCGACTTGCGCGCGATCGACGACAACCTGCGCGAACAAGAAGTCGAGATCGACGCCAGGTCGGCTCGAGATAGAGACGATGCCCACTTTGCTCGTGAGCGGATCAGCGCCTCCAATGCCATCGATCTGCCGGACGTCCGGCGATCCCATAACGGCGAGAAGAACGCGATCTCGCGTCGCGACATCCTCCGGCAGATCCTGGCGCAGGAAGAACGGCCCTTTCGACGTGCCGCCTCGCATCAGCGTGCACGGAATGGCGACCTCGCGCGCAGCCGTGTGGCGACTGGCGACGACGCCCATCAGCGCGCCACTCCCGATGTGACGATCCGAGCGAGCGCGATGTCCAACTCTTCGTCGCGGCAACTCAGTGAGATCCGCAGGTGCCCAGCGCCGGCTGCGCCGAACGCACTCCCCGGAAGCACAGCGATGTTCAGTTCATCGACCCACCGGCGCGCGACAACGACATCATCCTCCGTCACCGACGGAAAGAGAAAGAATCCGGCGTCGGGCATCGTGCATGACAATCCATCGACATCGACGAGGGCATCGATCGCTCGTTCCAACCGTGCGCGAAAGTGCGCGCGATATCCAGGCAGCAGCTCGTCACCCAGCTCGAGCGCTCGCTCACCGGCCGCCTGAATGAACGTTGGCACGCAGTAGATGGAGTGCTGAACGAATTTCGTGACGAACTTCGCCAGACCAGAGGGCATGGCCAGCGATCCAAGCCGCCATCCCGTCATGCCGAACGACTTTGAGAAACTGTCAACGACGAGCGTACGCTCCGCGCCCGCCGCGAGACCCTGCGGATACGTGATTGGATGGCTGCTGTGCACCAAGTCGGCGTACACCTGGTCGAAGATGATCCACAGGTTGTATTCGTCGGCCAGCGCCACGACGCCTTCGATGTCGCTTCGACTCAGCACGCGCCCGGTCGGGTTCACGGGCGAGTTCACGATGATCGCGCGCGTCGCCGGGGTCAGCGCCGCCCTCGCAACCTCGACGTCGAACGTGTCGAGCATCGCAAGCGGAATCGGAATACCACCAGCGAGCCGCGTGCACGGCCCGTAACTCACCCAGCTCGGCGCCGGTATGAGCACTTCGTCTCCCGGCGAGATGACGCCCATGAGTGCCGTCAACAGGGCGAATTTGCCGCCCGCTGTGACGATGATGTCGTCCGGATCATAGACCACGCCCGAACGCAGCAACTCGCGCCGGGCGATCGCCGAGCGGAGACCACGCTCACCGGCCGACGACGAGTAGCGGATGTTGCCGCCGCGGAGAGCCTCGCCGGCCGCGTCGATGATCCGCTGGTCCGTCGACAGATTTGGATCGCCGCTCGATAAGGGAAGAATCGGATGCCCTGCGGCGCGCGCGGCTCGCACGCGTTCGGACATCTCGATCGTGGCGGACGACGACAGCGATCGAAAGCGCTCGGCGACCGGTGGTCTGACCATTACATGGCTCCAGCGAGTTGCGCACGCGACGTGGCGCCCTTCCGACCTGACGGCCCGAACACAAGACTGTCGCGCGAAGGCAGATGCGCCCGGAATACCGCGGCGCAGAACGGGACCATGTGACGAAGCGATGCGTCCACGTCGGACGGATCGCACCGACCCTCGGAGAGAATCGTGATTCGATCCGGGCTCGACAGCGTGTAGTACTGCGCGGCGAGCAAGAACTGAAAGCGCCAGTACGTTTCCTCGATCGACAACTCGGGCATCGCGTCGTGAATCGCCGCCGCGAACGTCCGGCTGACCTTGTTGAAGTACTTGGACACGAGCCGCGCCGCGAGCTTTTCGTGTTCGTGCGACAACACGGCACGCAAACGCAGGAAACGTCGGGCACCGTCAGGATCTTCAGGCCAGATGAGCGAAGGACGCAGATACGCTTCGAGGATCTGCTCGAGGAGCGGCGGCCGACCCGAGCAATCTTCGCATTCGCCGAGCAAGCGCATTCTCTCGCGATTCATGGGCCCGCAGCGCAATTCGAAAATCCTCTCGAGCAATTCCTGCTTCGAGCCGAAGTGGTAATGAATGGCCGCGATGTTCACTCCAGACTCCCGCGTAATCGACCGGAGGGATACGCCGGCATAGCCGTGATCCGCAAACATCCGCTCGGCGGCGGCGACAATGCGTTCCGGAGTCTCCAGATCCTTCTCTGCTCGCAACATGCTGCTCCTCAATGCGGTGGAAGCGGCCGCGTCGACATTCAGCGGACCGGTGGGCCTTTCCAGGGCGACCGCACCACGCGGTCGGTTGGCGGTCGTCCCGAGGGCGGCCGCGACGCGAGCCGGGTGCTCATGTCGTAGTGATCGCCAGGACGCAGAAAGTAAAACCGCCCACCAACCGTACGAAGTGATTCATCGTTGACCGGCTGAATTTGTCGCGTGTCATCGTAGATGATGGCGTAGCTCGAGCCGATCACGTCGAAGGCGTCGCCGTGAACGACGAGGGCCGTGTTCTCGTCTATGCCGATGCCCAGGAGATTCGGATGTGCCTCGATAAGCCCAAGCATGTCGAACTGGCGATTTCGCACCAACACGTGTGCGTCGATCGCCACGTTTTTCAGCAGGCCAAAGCCCCGGCGCCAATCCTTTTCGGGGATCGCGCGCTGCTTCGGTTCGGGTGAGCGGAGCGGAATGTATTCCCCTTGAATGCGACCACCGGCCGAACCGCCGCCGACGACGCCGCCACGGGCCAGCAGCGCGAAGAGCTCGCGCTGTACTTTGGTGTCGAGGTAGGCGTCCTGATGACGCCACGAATTGCCCTCGGCAAACCAAATGCCGCCCGCGTGACGCATCGGCTCGACGAACGCCTCTGAATTGGCCACGTTGCGGTCGCGCGTATGGAGGATCTTTAGGTTTCTCGCATGCGCGGCGCGCAGCAGCTTCAGGCAGGCACACGAGTCATCATACGTGTCCGCGTCGCCTGATGTGGGAACGACCAGGATGAGCGCGTCCGGCCCGCCGGCGAGCGCGATGAACTTGTCGTAGATCTCCGTCGAACGCTCAGCGCCGCCACTGACGATGAGATACCCGTTGGCGGGTCCGTGCGCCTGGGCGTTGGCCGGCGTCGCCGCGACACTGGCCGCGACGGCCGCGATCACCAATTTCGCCAGCGAGCGCAGTCTCATTGTCCGCCCGAAAGATGTGGGTTGGTCTGCGACTCGTTGAGCGAGATCGGCCAGCAATCGTTCTTGCCAGTGCGATCAGTCATGCTGAGGTTGGCCGGAAGGACACCAGGCGCCGCGGGATCCACACCTTCGCCGTTCCAGCGTCTGCGCTCACCCACCGCGCGAGCCTCGAGCCACAGCTCGATCAGCTTCTCGAGCTTGAGCGCAGTCCACGTCTCGGCGACCGTCGTCGCTTGGCGCGGCTGAACGCCGACGGCAGAGCGAATCTGATTGATGATGGCGAGCGCGCCCGTCGCGTCGCCGGCGCGCAGCTTGCCTTCGGCGACTATGAGCATTGCCTCATGCCCCGACGAGAGCCGGATTGGATCGGATGGCGTCAGGTACTTCATCTGCTGCCAGTACGGGACCGCACCGACGGCGCCCTTCCCGTCGCCCAAGTCGGGCAAACTTCCCGTTCCCACCTTGAACGAGATTGTTGGCGACTTCACATACGGCGTCCGCGGATCGTTGAACTGATCGAAGTTGTCCCCATAGAACGTGTTGAAGGAGCTGAAATTCCGGTGACCGGCCGCGGAGCTGGTCGCGTACATGATGCTGTTGTACTGATTGGCATCGACGATGTTGTACGGCGACGAGAACACGAAGTTGGCCGGCACTTGCGCCGCGTCGGCCATCGCCCCGGTCCAATCGCCTTCCCAAATTCTCACCGAGGCGCGTCCCGCTAACGCAGCATTTTGGTATTGCGTGTTCTTTTGTGCCTGGGCCAAGGCCAGCGCCCGCGTGAATGCTGTGTCGGCGCGCGCGAAATGAATCGTGAACTTCAAGAGTGGCCCACCATCGATCACCGTCGCGCAGACATTCTCTCCAAGGAGCCGGTTGGCGTAGCCGGCGTATAGCAACGCAAGCGGCGCCAGCGGCCACGCGGCAAAACCGGCGTCTCCGCGCGCGGCCTGGATCCGACTCACAGCTTGTTCGGCGAGCCACCGCGCCTGCTGCCCTCGGTCGACCTCCGACGCGTCGTTCGGTGTGAGCAGATTTCTGAACTCATTCACGCTGCACGAATAGGAGCCGGTCTGCCCCGACGGATACCACTCGCGCGCGACCACCGCGCCGCACACACCGAAGTTGGCGCCCTGACCCGCTCCGAGCGCATTGTTCAGGGCGCGCGCCGCCCCGTAGACAATCGCACTGTGCGCGGCGGTGTCGTCGAGGAACGCATCGGCGACTGGACCGGGGTTGCTGACCTTCAGGTCACACGCGGCGAGCGTCAAGGTCAGGCCAAGCGCGACGGCCGCTGAAGCGCTCGCTCGCGACGGACTGCGTTGTTCGTTCACGATGTTCCTCCACGCCACTGAGACGGCGTTTGGACGGGGTTTCGAGGATTCTAAAAGACGAGGCGGAGGGACAGCGTGAACGTCTCCGGGGGTGGGATCGCGCCGACTCCCGTCGCGCGCACGATCTGCGTGCCCGGCGAGGCAGATCCCATGGTTTCCGGATCGAAGATTCTCCAGTCGCTATTGAGCCAGCGGTACCAGTTGTTCGCCGAGAGCGACAGATACGCGCTCGAGATGTTTCGGGTGTGCACCGGCAGCTTCGCTCGAGCGGTGACTTCGCGAAGCTTGGCGAAATCCACCTTCTGAATGAACGTGAATGGCTGATAGAACACGCTGTTGCAGTGCAGCCGATCATATGCGTTCGCCTGCGCTTGCGTGCCCGCTTTGACCAAGGCTTGGTACGCCACGCAGGTCGGCCAGCTGGTGACGTTGCGGCTCGCTGCGTCATCGGACGATCCATCGGACTCGTAGCCGCCGGCTTGGTATTCGCCGCGCGCGGACAGCGTGATGTCGCCCGGCAGTGAGATGCTCGTGTTCAGGCCGATGATACGCGTCGGCGCGTTCGGTCCAAAATTGTAGTTCTTGACCACCTGCGGATCGGCGATTGCAGTGGGGTTCAGCAAATGGACTCCCTGAATCACCATGACCGGCTGTCCCTTGATGAGCCACCCGGAGTTACCCATGCTGACCGAGGGACCTCCACCGAGATCCGTCACGAGGCTGTGGTTCGTGGCGAGGCTTGCGCCGAGCAGCCAGCCGAGGCGGCGCGTTTGGAGAACGTTCCAGTTCACCGTTGCCTCGACGCCGTTGTTCGTGATCTCGCCAACGTTCAACAATTGCGAGCTTTGGAAACCGAGCGATGGGATTTGCGGCACCGGGAAAAGCGCCGCGCTCGTCGTGCGTGCGTAGTGCGTAAATCCGGTTGCCACTTTGCCATCGAACACGGACCAATCGAACCCGAGCTCAGTTTCGCTCGTGCGTTCGGGACCGAGCTTCGAGTTGCCGACGTTCTGCGGGATGTAGGCGGGAAGATTTCCGAATCCGGCCGGATTCCACGTGCGCACCGCGTCGAACGCGCCCGGTGCACGACCGGCCGAGCCATACGCGGCTCGGAGCTTCAGATCGCCGAGTGACTTCTTCCAGTACGGCTCTTCGCTCATCACGTACGACGCGCTGACCTTCGGATAGCTCTGAAGACCGAAGCCGGATCCGAAGGCGCTGCTTCCATCGATGCGAAGGCCGCCGGTGATGAACAACCGGTCACGCCATCCAATCACGTCCTGCACGAAGAAGCCGCCGGTCAACACACGCAGCATTGTTTCCGATACGGAGGGCAGCGAACCGCTCGACAGCGTCGGGTTGCTGGGTCCGGGGAAGTTCGACGTGTAGCCCTCGAGACTGTGCTCGTTCCGGCTCACGAACTGGCCGCCGGCGGAGAAGCTATTCGTGAAGCTCGGCCGTGGATTGATGCTCAGCGTCGACGAGAGATCGATCGTCTCCTGATCCGTGGCAAAGTTGGTGACATCGAGATCACCCTGCGGGAACAGAATGAAGCCGAACGGACGAAGACGCGTCGTGACACTGGTGCCGCGATCGTATCCAATCGTCATGCGCGTCGACCATGCGGCGACCGGAGTGTACGTCGCCGTGAGTCCGCTGATGAATCGATCGACTCCAGTTTGGAAGGTCTGATCGAGAATCTTGGTGATCGAATCCGGATTCGTGCTCGCGATGAAATTCGTCAGCCCGCGCTGCACGTTGTAGATGAAGCCTGAAGGATTCACACCGCCGGCGACATTGTGGGTGTTGGTGTAGTTGTACGACGAATTCCACGCGAGAAAAAGGCTTTGGATCGGCGCGAACGAGAAGTTCGCTCTGACGCCTTTCTGATCGAGCGTTTCGTTCGGAAGTACGCCCTGTCGGTTTGCATTCTCTCCCGACAAGAAGTACTTGATGTCGCCTGCGCCACCCTGGACACTCAAGTTGTACTGGTGCTGCGGGCCCTTTTGCAGCCACGGATCGAGGTATTGAAACTTGGCCGGCTCGGGCGCGAAAGGCTGTTCCTGCGAGAAGCCCTGCTGCGTATCCAACGTCCAGACGGGGCGGCCGTCGATTCCCTTCTTCGTGAAGATCTGGATCACGCCGGCCGCTGCTTCGGTTCCGTACAACGTCGTAGCGGCCGAGCCTTTGATGATCTCGATGCGTTCGACGTCGGCCGGGTTGATGTCGTTGAGCGGACTTTCGTTGTCGTTGTTGCTGCGGCGTCCGACGACCGACGGGTTCGGATACGCCTCGCCGCGAACACGGACGCCGTCGATGTAGATGAGCGGTTGATTGCTCTGCGTCGCGCTGACGACGCCGCGGAGTCTGATTTGCGCGGCGCTTCCCAACTGCGCCGAGCCTTGCATGACGCTGACGCCCGGTGCCTGCGCTTGCAGCCCGGCCTCCATGCTGAGCGGCACGACCGCGGCGGCGGGTGCAGTGATGACACTGATGCTATTTCCGACTTCTCGTTGACGAGCCGCGCCCGCCGTTCCAGTCACGACGACGGCGTCGAGGTCGAGCGCGATCTGACTCATGCTGATGTTGGCCGTCACGGTGCCGCCGGTCGGAACGGCCACCGTCTGCACGACCGGCTTCATTCCAAGAAGCACAGCGCGGATCTGCACGTTGCCAGCGGTGACGTTGAGGAGCCGGAACCGCCCGTCTTCGGTGGTGACGGTTCCAAGCCTGGTGCCGGTGATGGATATCTGCACGGAGGCGAGCGGTCGGCTCGAGCCTTCTTGTACGACGCGGCCGGTGATGGTTCCGACACCTTGCGCGTAGAGATGCGCGGGCACACTCGCGAGCATGCCAAGCGCGATGAGACGGGGGAGGACGCGCGTCAACAACGGCAAGATCGTCAACGGCGTTTGGGCATAGCGCATGAGGCGCGGCGCGACATGCTCACGCGAGAGTCGAGTCATTGAGCTCTCCCAATCCTGTGGACGCGTGGCTCTTGGGCGCACGCGTTATCTCGCGGACGCCGAAGGGACTTCGGCGTCCGTACGACACTGCGGATCAACGGCGGGTGATTGCCCGATTCGAACGACCGTTTCTTGCAACCGATTCAAGCGGTCGTTTGAATCTTGGGCAGTATCTACGGCCGGCCGCATTGGCTGTCAAGGATTTTTTTTCCACGAGCTCAAGTCAGGCGTCGGCATCCGACGTAGCGTCGGTGATGTGAGGGACTAGGCGACCGAGGTCCCCGTTCGCACGCACGTCGCTTTCCACTCTTTGCCGGACGGCTCGCGACGTGCGACGCACTTGTAGATAGTGTAGAGGGTTCCACGGCCGACGCTGCCGTGAACCACATAGGAGTCGCGTGTCCAAATCTCAGCGGGATTCACATCGATCCACAGGGGATCGATTGCACCTGGCGGCCGCTTGATCGGTTGCCCGAGCGAATCCAGTCGAAGGATCTGCGATTGATACGTCGGCGGACAATGGTCGGCATTCCGCAGCGACGGATGTTGCCGTCGGAGACGCCTGAGGACATCGGGCGGCGCGGCGCGGCTCGGACCGAACCACCCTACGCACACCGCGCCGTCGGTCGCCGCAGTCTTCCGGGGCATGAGCTCCGACAGCGCGGCGATCGTTGCCTCGCGGGCGTCGGCCGGAGTCGCCACGACGGTGCTGTCTCTAGGAATTGCCTCAGTCCCGATGGAGACGTGAACTCCGCTCGAATCGATCCCGACGCTGGCGACTTCCCGCCACGGCGCGGCCGGTTCCGTCGGCAGAATGAACGTGACCGTGATTGGGACGGCGGTGCGCACATTGCGACCGTCGAGCGGCGGTGGTGAGAATCGCCACTGGCTCACGCCGTTGCGTGCAGCAGACGTGAACAGATCGTGCGTGCTCGAGATGACACGAATGCGTCCGGCTTCGACTGCTCCGTTTCGATCGATGATCGTCTCGAGTCGCACGACTCCCGCGACGTTCGCATCGAACAACAACGACGGATAGCGGATCCCACCAGCACTCGTTGTATCGAGCAACCGTGGTCGCGCGCTCAGCGCGCTCCATGGGACAATGGACGTGTCAGCCGGAGAGGCCGGCACCTGAGCGCGCGCTTCTTGGGTGAGAACGATGACGAGAATTTGCGTCAGTACCCGACTGCGCATGCACCTTCAACCTTTAAAGACCACGAGTTCGTCACGTTTACTGCTACTCCGACCTGAGCGCAATCTGGGGATCGACGCGCGCCGCACGGCGTGCCGGTACCCAGCTCGCGATCGCGGCGACCACCACGAGCGCAACTGGCACTGCACCGAAGACGACCGGGTCATGCGCGCCGACACCAAACAGCTGCGACGCGATCCATCGCGCCAGAAACGCCGCGATCACAGAACCCACCACGACGCCGACAATCACGAGCGCAACGCCTTGCGTGATGATCCCGTTCGACACGCGCGCCTGAGTGGCACCCAGCGCAATGCGAATGCCGATCTCGCGCGTACGCAATGAGACGAGGAATGCGAGAACGCCATAGAGGCCGATCGCCGTCAGCACGAGCGCCGCCGCGCCGAACACCGTCAAGATTGTCGACGCGAATCGACCGCTGGCCGTTTGCTGCGCGAGCAACGACTCGAGCGGCTGCACACCGAACAACGGAATCGTCGGATCGAGCGCAGCGAGCTCGCGTCGCAGCGAGGCGGTGATCGCTTCCGCAGGAAGGTCGGATCGCACGCCGAGTTGAATCGCGCCCGGCGGGCGCTGAGCGATCGGAAAGTACACGTCGGGCTCTGTCGTTGCGAGCGGCGTCGTGAGGTCGCGTTGCCGAACGTCGCTCACCACGCCGACGATGGTCGCTTCCGGACCAGTCGCGTCGCCGAGCCGTACAAGTTTGCCAATAGGACTCTGCCCGCGCCAGAAGCGGCGCGCCATCGACTCGTTGATCATCACGGTCGACGGCGTCCCCTCTCGATCCTCGGCGCTGAATGCGCGTCCGGCCACAACATGGATGCCGAGCGTGCGAAAGTATTCCGGCGTGACCGAATGTCTGTAGAAGCGCACCGACTGATTGTCGTCGGGGATGTGAACGAACGACGCGCTCGTTGCTCCGCCCAGCGGAAGGTCGCTGCCGATCGCGACACCACGCACCGACGGAACGGCGGCCAGCCGCGCCTCGAGTTGATTGATGAGTTGCAGACGCGCCGGTGCGGCGTAGCTCTGCGGGAAGCTGAATCGCGCGCGCACCACATTGCGCGGGTCGAAGCCGAGCGGAACGTCGATCTGCTTTTGCAGGCTGCGCACGTACAGGCCGGCGCCGACCAACAAGATGAGCGCGACCGCAGCTTCGCCGACGACCAGCAACTGTTGCGAGCCGAGTCTCGTGCCACGTCCAAATCCGGCGGCCGGTCCGCGCGCGCCTTCCTTGAGAGAATCAGTGAGCTCGATCCGCGAGCCGCGTATCGCCGGAATCAAGCCGAAGACGAGGCCGCATCCGACAGCCGCGACGAACGCGAACGCAAACGCGCTCAGGTTGATCGATGGCGTCGCGTAGTTCGGCAAGAGACCGGCGGGAGTCATCGCGATCAGCGCGCGCAGACCCCAGGCCGCAACGACCAATCCGACGACCGCCGATGAAACGGCGAGGACGAGACCTTCGACGACGAGTTGCTGGACGAGTCGTCCTCGTTCGGCGCCGATGGCCATCCGCAACGCAAATTCGCGCCGGCGACCCGACGCGCGCACGAGCTGAAGTCCGACGACGTTGGCGCACGCGATCAGGAGCAAGAGTCCGACGGCGGCGAACACGGCGAGGACGAGATTGCGTGTGGTGCCGAGGTACGAGTCGCGCAGCGAGAACAGTTGGATGCCGCGATCCTTGTTGGTCTCGGGGAAGTCCCGCGCAAGCTGTTCGGCGACGCGATCGGCATCCGCGTGCGCACCTGCGAGCGTCATGCCGGGCTTCAACCGGCCGATGGCGCCGCGCCATCGGTTGCCGCGATTGGTGAGGTCCTGCGGCGCACCGTTGGCGCGAGCCATCATCGCCGGGAACCACACGTCGGTGTCGAACGACAATCCCTTGAAGCCCGGGCGCATCACGCCGAGCACGGTGAACGGTTTGTCGTTGAAGGTGAGCGTTCGTCCCACGATCGACGGATCGCGGGCGAAGCGAGTCGTCCACATTCCGTCGCTGATGAGCGCGACCGGATTGGCGTCGGGAACGCGATCCTCATCGGCCGTGAACAGGCGACCGAGTTGCGGCGTGGCGCCGAGCATCGGGAAGAACGACGCCGAGACCATCTCGGCCTCGACGCGGTCGGCGCCCTCGGCCGTCCGGAGGTTGAGAGAAGTCTCATCGTAGATCGCCACGTCCTCGAACGCGCGATTCAAGCGCGCCCAGTCCTGCACCTCGATGAGCGACGCGCCGCGCACGGCGCGCTGAGGGCCGGCGACGCCCCAGAGGAACACTAGACGGTCCGGCGTGCGGAACGGCAGCGGACGCAGCAGCGTGGACTCGACGACGCTGAAGATCGCGGTGCTGGCGCCGATCGCGAGCGCCAGTGTTGCGACGACCGTCATCGTGAATGCCGGCTGCTTGCGCAGCATGCGGAAGGCGAAGCGCAGATCGTTCTTGAGGAAGTCCATGGATCACCGTGTTTGGGGTCGCGGCTTGACCGAGCTTCAAGAGTCGCGCCGTCAGTGCGATAAAGCACGACCGCGATATTTCTTCGACGCGTCGCCATCGAGCATGGATCACTCGGCGCGACGTAGACGCGGCGGCGTTGACGTGCCGGTATGACTATGGTATGATTGTGGTATGAAAGCGGCCATCTCGCTACCCGACGACCTCTTCGACGCTGCTGATACCCTGGCCGGCCGACTCGGAGTATCACGGAGTCGCCTCATCGCGCTTGCCCTCGCCGAGTTCATCGCCAAGCACCGGTCGTCCAAAGTTACCGAGCGATTGAACGCGGTTTTCGCCGCCGAAGCAAGCGGCGCCGACAAGCCACTGCAACGCGCCCAGCAGCGCGCGGTCGGCAAGACGGAGTGGTAATTCAGCGCGGCGAAATATGGTGGGCCGAGTTGGACGAGCCGCGCGGGTCGGAGCCCGCGCATCGCCGGCCGTTACTCGTCGTTCAAAATGATGCGTTCAATCGCAGTCGCATCGCGACGATCATTGCCGTCGTCCTGACATCGAATCTTCGACTCCTCGATGCGCCCGGGAACGTGCTCGTGCCGGCGCGCGCATCGGGACTCAAGAAGGACTCAGTGGCGAATGTGTCGCAAGTTGTCACCATCGATCGCAACAGCCTCGTGAAACGTGCCGGGCGGCTCGAGACGGCGCACATGCACGATGTCGACCAAGGGCTTCGACTCGCACTAGCCCTCTGAGCAACATCGCTCACATTTCGGTCATGTCAAAGCAACGCCGGCTCGTTTACATCATCGACGCGCCGGCGACCTGGCAGACTGTCGGCATCGTCGCGGAGCTGGCGACAGAACACCAGCGGCTCGACGGCTCCTGGGATGCTCCGTCGCCGTTGCCGGCGTCGGCATTCGAGCTGCGCGGGGCCGCGATCGCCACGACACTTCGACGCGCATGCGAGACGGGGCGCTGTCGTGTGCGGGTCGCGCCCGACGAGCCGCCGATCGGCCCCCTGCATTGGGACGACGGTCCACCGTGGCAACTGCGAGTTCACGTTGGACGCGACGAGACCGATCGCTACCTGATCACCGCCGCCCTGCATCGCGGGCGAGACGAAATGTCCATCGCCGAACCGGCGATGCTGCATTGGGAAGGATGGGTCATCGCGCGCGGCACCGTGGCGCGGCTCGACTACGGCGGCGTCTTCGCCATCACCGCGCTGTTTCGGAACGTGCGCCAGCTCTCGATGAGTCGCGAGGAGCTTTCGCAATTTCTGACGAGCTTTCACGCGCTGGCGAACGTTCCGCCAATCGACCTTCCGCATGGCAGCCCGGTCATCGAGGTTCATGCGCCTCCAATCCCGACGCTGCGCGTCTTGCCGCGCGACGAGTGGGATCGAAAGGTTCGCCGGCTCGTCGCCGGCTTCCACTATGGTCCCATCCGAATCAAGGGCGGTGAGCGCGCGACGAACGTGTACGACGCCGGCACGCGCACGGTGCACTACCGAGACTTCGCCGCAGAAGCCGCGGCGCGCGCGCGACTCGTGGCGCACGGAGCCAAGCAGGAGTGGAATCACGAGCGCGGCGAAACGAGTCTCGTCATCCCATCGCACAAGCTCGGCGCGATCATCGCCGATGCGGTCCGATCCGGATGGCTCGTCGATACGGAAGGCCAAGACTATCGAACCGCCGGACGGACGCGCGCCGTGGTTCGCTCCGGGATCGACTGGTTCGAGCTCGACGCCGCCGTGCAATTCGGAGATATGGAGGTCGGGCTCGCGGAGCTGCTCACGGCCAGGCGCGAGGGCGCAACGAGCATTCTCTTGAGCGACGGCACGCACGGTGTGCTCCCGGCCGAATGGCTCGCGCGATTGGGACCGCTCACGGCGGGCGGACGATCGGTTGGTGGAGTCATACGGTATGGCCAGTCTCAAGTCGGTTTGATCGACGCGCTCCTCGACGCGGTGCCCGAGGCGGACGTCGATGCCACGTTCGAGCAAGCGCGCGCAGAGCTCCGCACATTCGAGAACATCACGCCGGCCGACCCGGGGCCGGACTTCGTCGGCACGCTGCGCGATTACCAACGCGAGGGACTCGGCTGGCTCGACTTTCTCAGACGCTTCCGACTCGGCGGATGCCTGGCCGACGACATGGGACTCGGCAAAACCATTCAGGTGCTGGCGATGCTCGACGCGCGCCGGGCGTCGCGCGAAACAACGTTGCCATCGATCATCGTCGTCCCGCGATCGCTCGTCTTCAATTGGATCCGCGAAGCGGAGCGCTTCACACCGCGCCTTCGCCTGCTCGACTACACTGGCACCGCACGCCGAGTGAGCGCGATCGACGGCAACGCGGTCGACGTCGTGATCACGACGTACGGAACACTGCGCCGCGACGCCGCCGAGCTCGCAGGGATCCCCTTCGACTACGCAATCCTCGACGAGGCACAAGCGATCAAGAACCCCAGCTCCGCGTCGGCAAAGTCCGCTCGGCTCCTCGAAGCGCGCCATCGACTCGCGATGACCGGCACGCCGATCGAGAACCGGCTCGAGGAGCTCTGGAGTCTCTTCGAATTCTTGAATCCGGGAATGCTCGGCTCCGCGTCCGGGTTTTCGGAGCTCGTACGCCTGACCGAGATGGAAGAGTCGATCACCGCGCCGTCGGCGCAGCGCGATCTCCTGGCGCGGGCGCTTCGGCCCGTGATCTTGCGACGCACGAAGGAACAAGTCGCGCGCGATCTGCCGCCGCGGACCGAGCAGACGTTGAGCGTGGTGCTCGAGGGCGAGCAGCGAGAGTTTTATGACGCGCTACTCGCGTCGTACCGGCGGAGTGTTCTCGAGCAGGTCGACCGGTTCGGCATCGGTCGATCGGGCATGCACATCCTCGAGGCGTTGCTCAGACTGCGCCAAGCCGCGTGTCATCCCGGTCTTGCCGATCCGCTGATGATCGGCGCGCCCAGCGCCAAGCTCGACGCGTTGCTTCCACGCTTGGAGGAAGTGGCGGAGCAGGGACACAAGGCGCTCGTGTTCTCGCAGTTCACGTCGTTCCTCGCGCTCGCGCGCACCAGGCTGGAAAAGGCCGGCATTCCGTACGAGTACCTCGACGGCAGCGTGCGCGATCGCCAGTCGCGCGTCGACCGATTTCAGACAGATGCCGCGTGTCCGCTCTTTCTGATCAGTCTCAAAGCGGGTGGTCACGGACTCAACCTCACCGCGGCGGATTACGTGTATCTGCTCGACCCGTGGTGGAACCCGGCGGTGGAGGCGCAGGCGATCGACCGCGCGCATCGGATCGGGCAAACCCGCAGTGTCATCGCGACGCGGCTGGTCGCGCGTGACACAGTCGAAGAGAAGATCCTCGAGTTGCAGGCGTCGAAGCG
>JAICYT010000257.1 GCA_025934075.1 Gemmatimonadaceae bacterium | reverse complement strand
GAACCAATCGCACTTCACGTCGCACTGACGTGTTCGCTCACCGGCGTGATCGTCGCGGCAGTGAACGCGATCGGCATCAGCTATCGCACGACGTGGCGCTACATGGGTGTGAAGGAACCACTCGTCTTCATGACGTGCAGCGGCGCCGTGTTCGCTGCACTGGGCATGCTCAAGGTGACGCGGCTCGTGCCGCTCACGTGGGCGTCCGTCCTTCTCTCCGCCGTCCTCGCGCAACTCCTGTGCAGCTCAGCGCGCACGCTGCGTCGCTGGCGGCTCGCCGTGATTCGCCGCCGCCGCGACGCATATCGACGAGCGATCAGTCCAATCGCCGATCGCCATCGCATTCTGATCGTCGGCGCCGGTGATGTCGGCTTCGCGATCGGCCAACAGATGCACGAACGTCGACCGAGAGACGTCGAGCTCATTGGATACCTCGACGACGATCGCTCGAAGATCGGCACGCTGCTCGATCAGGTGCCAGTACTCGGGCCAGTCGAGCAAATGCTCGCGATCGCTGAGCGTGAAGACGTCACCGAGGTCATCATCGCGATGCCGTCGGCGCCGTCGGAATACGTTCGCGCCCTGGTGCGGCGCGCGGAAGACATCGGGATTCGTGCGCGGATTGTCGGCGGAGTCGGCCGATTGCTCGCCAACGGCGACGCGCCGCGGCCGGGCACAATCAACCTCGGCGACCTTTCATCGACCGAGCAAGTCGTCGAGTGGCCGAGCGCGATGAGGCGCGCCGCGCCGCGTGCGGAGCGACGCGTGCTGGTGACGGGCGGCGGCGGGTTCATCGGTTCGCATCTCACGCGAATGCTGCTGGAGCGGGGCTACCAGGTGCGTGTCCTCGAGAACTTCACTTACGGCATGGCGGGGCTCTCCGCAATTCGCTCGCATCCGCGGCTCGAGATCGTGAAGGGCGACATCTGCAATTTGCGCGACGTGAGCCGCGCCATGCGCGATGTCGAGGGCGTCATCGCCCTGGCGGCGATCGTTGGCGATCCGGCCTGCACCCTCGATCCCGAAGAGACGATCAATCTGAACTACGCCGCCACGAAGATCGTTGCGGAAGCGGCCGATTTCTATCGCGTGCAACGGCTCGTGTTCGCATCCAGCTGTAGCGTGTATGGCGCGAGCCTGAAAGAGGACGATCTTCTGAATGAGCGCTCGCGGCTGAATCCGGTGTCGCTGTACGCGCGAACGCGACTGCTCAGTGAGAACATCATCTTCGATCGCTGCGGCGACACCGAGCCGGTGGTCTTGCGATTGGCAACGGTGTTCGGTCTTTCTCCGCGCATGCGCTTCGACCTGGTGGTGAACACCTTGACGGCGCGCGCCGTGGTCGACCACAAGATCTCAATCTTCGGGGGGCGCCAGTGGCGGCCCAACGTTCATTGCCGTGACGCGGCTCGCGCATTCCTTACGGCGCTCGAGGCGCCGGGTAGCAAGGTTGCCGGTGAGATCTTCAACGTTGGCGGTGACGAGAACAATCACCGGATCCAGGAGATCGGCGACACCGTTGCGTCGGTCGTTGGCGATGTTCAGATCAACCTACAGAATGAGATTCCCGATCCGCGCGACTATCGTGTGAGCTTTGAAAAGATTCACCGGGTGCTGAACTTCCTGCCCGAGTATTCGGTCTGCGACGGCGTGCGCGAAGTGTCGACCGCGATGCGGGCGGATCACAGTCTTCGCACCCACATGGACCCGGTGTTTCACAACGTGCAGGCGCTTCGCCAAGTGCTCGCGCACCCCGAGTCGCAGGCGGCGCTGGCGTCGGCGTAGCGCCAACACCAGCTGAAGACGTCTACGCGTCGATGGCGAGGGAGCGATGCTCAGGATGACACCTCCAGCCTCGACACCAAAACGTCGGCGATCGCCAACGACGCGGTCGCCCCCGGACTCGGCGCGTTGAGAAGATGCAATGCACGCGGCGTCTGATGAATGACGAAGTCTTGGACGAGCGTGCCGTCGGACGCGAGTGCTTGTGCGCGCACGCCGGCATTGCCGGGCACGAGGTCGTCAAGCTGCAACTCGGGAATGAGACGCTGAAGCGACGCGCAGAACAGGCGCCGGCTGAGGGAGCGACGCAACTCATAGCCGATCATACTCGGGTAACGGCGAAGGAAGCGCCACAAGCCAGGGAAAAGGAGCGCATCGGCGGCATCGCGAACATTCACGTTCAGCGCGTGATATCCTTCGCGTGCCAACGCTAACACCGCGTTCGGGCCAGCTTCCACGTCGCCGCCGACCATCCGCGTGAAGTGAACGCCGAGGAAGGGAAAGGCGGGGTCGG
Source organism: Gemmatimonadaceae bacterium (assembly GCA_025934075.1). Taxonomy (GTDB): domain Bacteria; phylum Gemmatimonadota; class Gemmatimonadetes; order Gemmatimonadales; family Gemmatimonadaceae; genus JAQBQB01. The sequence goes on along the minus strand of JAICYT010000257.1, from coordinate 2,182 downwards.
GAACCGGGTAGACGAGATGGTTCACCAGCGAGCGCCGCTCGGGACGCAGCTTGAGGTACTCGCCTCGGAACGGAACGACGCGAAGGTCGAGCGTCTCGCCGGCCATCCGCGCGACACGATCGCATTGGAGGCCGGCGCAATTGATGAGATGGGACGCCCGCACGTCGCCGCGCTGCGTTTGAATCGTCCAGCCGTCGGCACGCGACGCGATCGCTTCTGCCGCGGAGGACCTCCGTACTTCGCCGCCCAGCTCGACGATCCGATCGACGAGCGTGTCGCACACGGCGGTATAATCGACAATACCTTCTTCGGGCACCAACACCGCCGCGATGCATCGCACGTGCGGCTCGCGTTCGCGCGCTTCAGCGGGCGAAAGCATCCGGAGTCCCGACAGTCCATTGGCCGTGCCGCGACGCATCAGCTCCTCGAGACGCGGAACCTCTTGGTCTGTCGTGGCAACAACCAGCTTCCCGCAGACTTCATGCGGCACGCTGTACTGCCGGCAAAACGCCTTCATTTGACGAATGCCATCCACTGCCAACCGCGCTTTGAGAGAGCCCGGCGCGTAGTACAAACCCGCGTGCAGCACGCCGCTGTTGTGCCCACTCTGATGCTGTGCGACGGTCGCCTCCTTCTCGAGCACGATTACGCGGCGGCCACTCCGCGCCGCGAGCAGCTTGTACGCGGTCGCGAGACCGATGATGCCGGCGCCGACGATCACCGTCGTCGCGCTATTGTGTCCGGCGGCTTTCGCGGGCGGAGCGAAAGGTGGCAGATTCGTCATTGATGCAAACGTACGCCGGAAAGCGCCTGCTCGACCTGACGCTCGTCGTCCTCACGAGCCCACTCTGGGTGCCGACACTGCTGGTCGTCGCCGTCTTGGTTCGCGCGCGTCTCGGACGGCCGGTGTTCTTCCGGCAAGTTCGCGCCGGTCTCGACGATCGGCCATTCCAGCTCTTGAAATTTCGCACGATGACCGGCGAGCGCGACGCCGAGGGGAATCTGCTGCCGGATCATCGCCGTCTCTCTCCGTTTGGCCGGTGGCTTCGATCGACGTCGATCGACGAGCTGCCGGAGTTGCTCAACGTGCTGCGCGGCGACATGAGTCTTGTTGGACCGCGGCCGCTGCTCGTGCAATACCTTCCATTGTATTCGGACAATCATCGGCGGCGCCACCAGGTTCGTCCGGGCATCACCGGCCTCGCGCAAGTCTCGGGACGAAACGCGCTCAGTTGGCCCGAGCGGTTCGATCTCGACGTGTGGTATGTCGAGCATGTGTCGTTGCGTGTCGACCTGAATGTCCTCGCGAAGACGCTCCGTGCCGTCTTCGATCGCAGCGGAATCAACGCCCCTGGCGAGACAACGATGCCCTACTTCACAGGGTACTCATCGCCGGAGACTCCGCGAAGCACTTCCGCAGCGATTCGATCACCAGATCCTGATCGGACTCCGTAAGGCTCGACGACGACGGCAAACAGAGTCCGCGCGCGAAATGTCGCTCGGATACCGTTCCGCCAACGGCCTTCGCGTCCTGCAACAACGGCTGCGTGTGCATGGGACGCCACACGGGACGCGTCTCGATGTTCCGCATCTCGAGTGAGCGAATGATGTCAGCCGGCCGAACGTCGTGTATCTCGGGATCGATGTGTATCACGCTCAGCCAACGCGTGTGCATACCCCAGGGCGCTTCGGGCTGCAACGAAACACCCGGCACGTCAGCCAACGCTTCGCGATACCGCTCGGCGACACGCTGCCGTTGACGAATCCGCTCATCGAGCACTTCGAGTTGGCCGCGACCAATTCCCGCGAGCACGTTGCTCATCCGATAGTTGTAACCGAGCTCGGTGTGCTCGTATTCGATCTTGGCTTCCTTGGATTGCGTCGACCATTTTTTGAAGACCGGCACCGCCGCGAGATCCTTGCTCACGCACATTCCGCCACCGGTGGTCGTAATGATCTTGTTGCCATTGAAGCTCAGGATAGAGAACGGCGCGGTGGTGGCCGTCTGGCGGCCTTTGTAGGTCGAGCCAAGCGATTCGGCGGCGTCTTCGACGAGCGTGACGCCGTACTCTTCACACGTCGCGAGCAGCGAGTCGAGGTCGGCGTGCTGCCCGTACAAGTGCACGACGATGAGAGCCTTTGGCAAGCGATTCTGGCGCGCCGCGTCGGCGAAATACTCGCG
>JAICYT010000089.1 GCA_025934075.1 Gemmatimonadaceae bacterium | reverse complement strand
GGCGACGACCGCGACCCCGAATCAACCGCGCAGGCGCTCCCAGCAGCCCCGCGTCTCCGCCCCCGCGCGCGAAGCCGACGCGGGGCATGAGTCAGAGTACGACCTCCTGACTGCTGCGCTCATCGGCATCACGCTTGGCGCGGGACTGACCTTCATGCTGCGCCGGGGCCCGTCCGGTCGACGGCCCGTGTCGCCGGTGATGCATGGCGTTGGACGCAGCGCGCAGTGGGCGGGACGCGGGGCGTCGCGATTAGGCACGGCGGGCGCACGCTGGGCTGCCCACCGCGGAGAGGATTTGTGGGATGCGATTCCGCGCGAAGAGATTCACGACCGCGTGTCCGACTACATGGGCCGGGCGCGGGAGGCCATCGACGATGTGGTCGAGACGGAGCTCAAGGACCTGCGCCGGGCGATTCGGCGGCAGCGGAAGCGTCTTGGCATCTGACGCGGGGCGCAGGACGCCTGCCGTGGGGCGCGTCGTCCAGTGCCTCATCGTCGCGATCATCGCGGTCGCCATCACGCCGAGCATCGCGCACGCCTGGACGCCCGGGACGCACGTCTTCCTCGGCGAGGCGGTCATGCGGTCGCTCGTGCTGCTCCCTCCCGCGGTTGCCGAGCTGTTGCGGGAATTCCCATACGACTTTTTGTATGGGTCGATTGCCGCGGATACGAGCATCGCGAAGAAGTACGCCCCGGTCGGCCGCCACTGTCACTCGTGGGCCGTCGGTATGGACATCTACGACGGCGCGCGCGATGAGCCGCTGCGCGCCTTCGCCCTCGGCTACTTGGCGCATCTAGCGGCGGATTCGGTCGCGCACAACTACTTCGTGCCGAGGCAGCTCGCGATCACGTCGAGCACGTCGTCGCTCGGCCATTCGTACTGGGAAAGCCGCTTCGAGACGCACTTGGGCACCGAGTGCGCCCGTCGCGCGCGCGAGCTGATTCTGATCGATCACTCGAAGTCCGACGGATTGTTGGACCGTGTGCTGAGTCCAACAATCTTCAGCACGCCGACGAATCGCCGAATCTTTCGCGGCATGGTGATCGTCGCGGACAACGAGTCGTGGCAGCGCGTGTTTCAGCTATTGAAGGAGAACAGCCGCTGGGACCTTCCCGACGATGACGTGACGCGATACATCGCCCGATCGTACGACTACATCATCGACCTGTTGCGCGGTATGGATCGGGCGGAGCCGTTCCGTCTCGACCCGTCGGGCGACGAGGCCTTGCGGATGGCGAAACGAGTTCGGCGTCGCATCCTGCGTCAGGCAGGCGAAGATCGCCTCCATGAAGAGGCAGATAAATATTTCGGAATGCCCGTGACGACGCTTCCCTACTCGGCGTCGTTGCCGCACCCGCTCTACGTACCGATCCGGTCGCCAAGCAACTGATTGACCCGCTTCGGGTCGGCGCTGCCCTTCGATTTCCTCATCACGTGACCGACGAGCACGCCCTGCAGGCGTCGCTCACCCGCGACGAATCGCTTCGCTTCGTCGGGATGCTCGGCGAACACGTCGTCGATCCACGCCGCGAGCGCTGAATCGTCCGACACCTTGAGCAGATTCTCTCGCTCGGCGATCTGCGACGGACGATCGCCAGTCTGCACCATGATGCCGAAGATCTGCTTGGCCGCGGTATGGCTGACTACGGCGTCGCGGATGAGGATGAGCAGGTCGGCGAGATCGGCTGGGCGGATCGTGAAATGCTCGATCGTTCCAGCGGTCGCCTTGAGCGTCGCCATGACATCGCCCATGATCCAGTTTGCCGCCCCCTTCGGATCGCCGCTCGGCCGCGCCACGTGCTCGAAGTACGCGCCGATTCCGGGACCGGCGGTCAATACGTCGATGTCGTACGGAGTCAGCGCGGGATACTCGGCGCGGAAACGTTCGCGACGGGCGGCCGGCAGCTCGGGAAGATCGCGCTCGAGACGATCGATTCGTTCGAGCGGGACGATGAGCGGCGGCAAATCGGGATCGGGGAAATAGCGATAGTCATGGCTTCCCTCTTTCGATCGAGCTGGTCGAACCTCGTTTGTGTTCGCGTCCCAGAGCATCGTTTGCTGCTCGACCCGACCGCCCGTGTCCAACACGTCGCACTGCCGAGTAAACTCGACCTCGAGCGCTCGCACGACGCCCGAGAAAGAATTCATGTTCTTCACTTCGGTCTTCGTCCCGAGCGTGCTCTGGCCGACGGGCCGGACGCTGATGTTCGCGTCGACGCGTAGACTGCCCTTCTCCATGCTGACGTCGCTGACCGCGGTGTATTCGAGAATCTGCTTGAGCGTACGCAAATACGCATCAGCTTCATCGGCGCCGCGCAAATCGGGCTCGCTCACGATCTCGATCAGTGGAACGCCGGCGCGATTGAGATCCACGGCCGTTACGCCGGCAAATCGATCGTGGATCGATTTGCCCGCATCCTCCTCCATGTGCACGCGCGTGATGCGGATATTGATCGGCGACCCATCGGTGCGCGTCCCGATGCGCACGCATCCATCGATCGCCAATGGCTTATCGAACTGCGAGATCTGGTATCCTTTGGGCAGATCGGGGTAGAAGTAATTCTTCCGTGCGAAGATCGACGTTGATTGGACGCGACAACCGAGGGCGAGCGCCGCCTGAATCGCGAGGTCGACGGCGCGCTCATTCAGCACCGGCAACGCTCCGGGCAATGCCAAGCAAACCGGGCACGTATTGCTGTTTGGCGGCGCACCAAAGTCCGTCGAGCACCGACAAAAGATCTTGGTCTCCGTCTCGAGCTGTACATGCACCTCGAGCCCGACGACCATCTCGTATTTCGCCGAACGCTCAGACGCCGCTGTGCTCATGCATGCGCTCCTGAGCCGAGCACGCGCTCGAGCGCGTACGCGGCGGCGAACATCTGCCGTTCGTCGAAGTGGCTCGCGATGAACTGCCCGCCGACCGGCAGCCCATCGACACGCCCGATCGGCAGCGAGATCGCCGGCACGCCGGCGAGGTTCGCCGTGCAGGTGAAGATGTCGCTCAAGTACATCTCGTACGGATCGGCCTTGGCGCCCAGCTCGAAGGCCGTGCTCGGCGTCGTCGGTGTAAACAGCAGATGGACACCACTGTTGAACACACGCGCAAAATCACGGGCGATCAACGCGCGAACTTCCTGCGCCTTTCGGTAATACGCGTCGTAATAGCCGGCCGACAAGACGTAGGTGCCGAGCAGGATGCGGCGCGTGACCTCGGGACCGAAGCCTGACGATCGAGTCGCCTCGTACATGCCGCGCAAGCCGTCGCCGTCGATCCGCAGCCCGTACCGTACGCCATCGAACCGCGCGAGGTTCGACGACGCCTCGGCCGGCGCAACGATATAGTAGACTTGAATTGCGAGATCGGTATGCGGCAGCGACACGTCGCGGATTTCGGCGCCGAGCGATGTCAATAGGTCGAACGCGGCGTCGCACTTGTCGCGAGTCTTCGAATCGAGATCATCCGGGAAGTATTCCTTGGGGCGACCGATGACAACGCCAGTCAGCGATCCGCGCGCCGCCTCCCGATAGTTCGCGACAGGTTCGGCGGCGCTCGTCGAGTCGAGCGGGTCGAGACCGGCGATTGTTTGCAGGCCGAGCGCCGCGTCGTCGACGCTCCGACCAAAGACACCGACCTGATCGAGCGACGACGCGAATGCGACCAAACCGTATCGACTCACGCGGCCGTACGTCGGCTTGACGCCGACCACGCCGCAAAACGCCGCTGGTTGGCGAACCGAGCCCCCGGTCTCCGAGCCCAAGGCAATGGGCACGATCCCGGCTGCGACGGCCGCCGCCGAACCGCCAGACGAGCCACCCGGGACACGACTCGGATCGAGCGGATTCTTCGCCGGTCCGTACGCGCTGTTCTCTGTCGACGATCCCATCGCGAACTCGTCCATGTTCGACTTCGCGACGATGACCGCGCCCGCGTCGCGGAGTTTTCTCACCGCCGTCGCATCGAACGGACTGACGTAGCCTTCGAGAATGCGCGAGCCGCACGACGTCGGGAGCGTCGTCGTCGCGATGTTGTCTTTCACAACGACCGGAACACCGGCAAGCGCACCGAAACGTCCTGGTTCGTGTTGCGTCGCGACATCGTCCGCACGCCGGTGCGCGTCGCTCCGGTCTTCGTGCAGAAGAATGTTCAAGCCATGGCCCCATGCATCGACAGCGACGGCTCGGTCTAGCGACGCATCGGCGAGCTTGCGCGGAGTCAAATCGCCGCGGGCGATGAGATCGCGCAACTCCGCGGCTGACGAATCGACGAGCGCGCGATCGGCGCCGCCGTGAGTCACGACGCCGCCTCGGGATCCTCGTGCGTCGACAGTCGCGGCACAAGGAAGAACCCGTCTCGCATGCTCGGCGCGAACATCTCCCGTTCCCGCGCGAGCGGAATTGGCGGACCGACGTCCGGCCGGAGCGGTAACCCGGCGGCGCCGATTCCGGCGACGGGCTCAACGCCTTTGGTATCGACTTTCGATAACACGTCCATATGCTCGAGGATCGTGTTCAGCTCAGCGACGAGCGATTGCGCGCGCTCATCGGTCAGCCCCAGTCGCGCGAGTGCGGCGATGTGCCGGACGTCATCGAGCGTGACAGCCACTACTCGTCTCCGCGTTCCAGATTTGCCTGGGCGATCACGAGCGTCTTTCGACCGACGGTTTCGTCGTCGAAGTCGACTTTGACTTTCGCATCTCGTCCGCTGCCAGCGAGCTCGGCGATCGTGCCGCTGCCGAATTTCCGGTGCTTCACGCGACCGCCGACGACGAACATCGGTGCGTCTTGTGATTCATCTTCCGCGGCCATCGATGAACCGTAGATGCTCACCGGCGAGCCCGGTCGTCGCGACGCCGGCGACGGACGGCTGATGATCTCGTCGAGCTCTTGCCCGCCACGGGTTCCGCGACCAAAGCTTCTGCTATAACCACCAATGCTTCCGCCGGCGCGCATCACCGAGCGACCCGAGCTTCGCACCTTGATGGTGCTTCGCTTCTCGACCATCGCGTCGGGGATGCTGTCGAGAAAACTCGAATGGCGCGATGGCAGCAGCTCGCCGTTGCGGCGACGCTCCTCGGCGTGCGTGATGTAGAGCTTCCGCTCCGCGCGGGTGATGCCGACGTAGAACAAGCGGCGCTCTTCCTCGAGCAGCTTGGGATCATCGTACGCTTTCGCGAGCGGAAAGAGGCCGTCCTCGAGACCGGTGATGAACACAAACGGAAACTCGAGTCCCTTTGCGTTGTGCAGCGTCATCAGGGAGACCGCATCCGCGTCCGCACCGAGAGCGTCCACCTCAGCGACCAATGTGGCACGCTGCAGGAAATGATCGAGTGGGCGCAGGCCGACTTCTCCGAGTTCGTCGGCGACCTGCTCGGCCGCGCCGGTGATCAGCTCGCGCACGTTGTCGAGGCGCTCGGCCGACTCTGGGCCTTCAGCGCGGAGATAGTCCCCGTAACGAATCGACTCGACCAACTCGCGCAACAGCTCGTCGACGCCTGCTTCAGTCGCAAGCTCACGTAGCTTCACGATCACGCGAACGAATGCGGCGAGCGCGGTGCGCGCCGCTGGACGCAACGCGCCGGTGATGTCGGAGACCTGCGCGCCCTCGAAGATGGGCAGTCCGCGTTGGCGCGACATCTCCGCGAGCTGTTCGATGGTCGTCTCGCCGAGGCCTCGCTTTGGAACGCCGATGGCGCGACGCAGCGCTTCGTCGTCGGACGGATTGGCAATCAGCTTGAGATACGACATCAGGTCGCGGATCTCACGGCGATCGTAGAATCGGACCGCGCCGATCAATCGGTATGCGACCGCGTGTCGCCGCAACGACTCTTCCATCGCGCGGCTTTGCGCGTTGGTGCGATACAAGACGGCGACATCGTTCAGCGTCAGCGTCAGCGACGACGACGCACTGCGCCGCGCCATGATCTCGCCGACGACGAAGTCAGCCTCATCACGTTCGTCGAGTGAGCGGACGACGGTGACTGGTTCGCCACCGGTGTGTGTGGCGCGGAGCGTCTTGCCCATGCGCGCGGTGTTCGCGCTGATCACCACGTTGGCCAAGTCGAGAATCGGTGGTGTCGAGCGATAATTCTCCTCGAGCCGCACGACCGTGGCGTCGGGGAAATCCTTGCTGAAGTCGAGAATGTTTCGGATGTCCGCGCCGCGCCATCCGTAAATCGACTGATCGTCGTCACCAACGACGCACACGTTGCCGTGCTCCCCGCCAAGCAGCTTGATGAACTCGTACTGCGCGCGGTTGGTATCCTGATATTCGTCGACGAGAATGTACTTGAAGCGCGCGCGATAGTTGGCCAGCTTGTCGGGATGCTGTTGCAACAGCCGGACGGGAAGGACCAGCAAGTCATCGAAGTCGACGGCGTTCGCCAACTGAAGCGCCTCGCCCAGCGAGCGATACACGGGCGCCACAGCTTTCGAAAACGGATCCATCGCCAGCCGCTCGTACTCGGCGGTCGTGACCAGCGCGTTCTTCGCGTCGGAGATCGCCGACTGAACGGCGCGCGGGGTGAATTGCTTGACTGGAATCTGGTGCCGCTCCATGAGGCGCTTGACGACGCTCAGCGAATCGTCTTGATCGTAGATCGTATACGCCGGCGTGCGAGCAACGAGACGCGCTGACGCACGCAGCATGCGCGCGCCGATCGCGTGGAAGGTGCCCACCCACATTCCAGCCGGATCGTTGCCGAGCAGTCCGCCGATGCGCTCGCGCATCTCGCCCGCCGCTTTGTTGGTGAACGTGACGGCGAGAATGTGGCGAGGGTCGACGCCTTCGACGTCGATCAGACGCACGATTCGCGTCGTGAGCACCCGAGTCTTCCCCGATCCGGCGCCGGCCAGCACGAGCAACGGTCCATCGACGTGAAAAACGGCTTCACGCTGCGCCGCGTTGAGACCGGCGGTCAACTGTTCTTCGAGCAGCATCGACATCAGTGAAGAATAATCTCGAACGCCGCTCCCTGCTCCGATGATGCGAGAGACAGCTTGCCACCGTGATTCTCCTCGACGATGCGTTTGGCGAGAGAAAGCCCAATGCCCCATCCGCTCTTTTTCGTCGAGAAGCCAGGCTCGAACACACGAGAGCGAAGCTCGCGCGGCACACCCGGCCCGTTGTCGGCGACGCGAATGACGACGGCGTCCTCGGCGCCTGCCTCCGCCGAGAGTCGAACGAACCCGCCGCGGCCGGCGAGCGCGTCGATCGCGTTCTTGGTCAATACTTCGACGGCCCACTCGAGCAGGACCGGATCGCCTTGCACCGGGTGCATATGCTCGGCGATCGACGACTCGATCGTGATCGTGTTCGCGAGCGTCGGGACGCGCGCACGGAAGTACACCGCGACGCGCTCGACGATGGCCGCGACGTCGAGCGGTTCGTACTTCGGATCTCGACCGATACGCTCGAACCGATGTGCGACGCGATCGAGGCGCTCGAGGTCCGCCCGCATGTGCTTGACGGCCGCATGCGACGACTCATCGTTCGCGCGCTCCTCCAGCAGCTCGATCCAGCCCGACAGACTCGAGAGCGGCGTGCCAAGTTGGTGGGCGGACTCCCGCGCCATGCCGGCCCAGAGGCGCTCGCGCGCCGCGTTGCCGCGCGTCCTGATGATGTAGAGACCGGCGAGAACGAGAATCGCCGCCATCACCGCCTGCAACGCGGGAATGATCTTCAAGCCTTCGACCACCGGCGGATCGCCGTAGTACACTTTGCCAATACGCGCGTCGACGATCGGCGGATGTTGCGCTGCGAGAATGGCGATATAATCGCGGACGCGCGGATCGTCGTCGGCGACGGGCTTGGTTGGATCTTCAAACGGAAGATTCGCGTGCCCGCCCGGCGTGCCTTGCCGATCGGTCAAGATGAGCGGCACGTGCTGGTCCCGAATGCTACGCGCCAGCTCGATGAGGGCTTCGGTCTCCGCGTTCGGCGAGCTGTCTCCCAGCGCGCGATAGACGCGCGAATACATCTCGCTCGATCGTCTCGCGTCGGCGCGCAGAATGACGATCACGCGCTGCGTGTACACGACGTACCAGGCGATCAGGACTCCGATGAGCGCAGCGACCAGCAACTCGGGCTTGCCGCGTCGCATGGCGCGTCAGCTCAGGACGTCGGTACCAAGGTACGGTCGCAACACGTCGGGCACGGAGACCGTGCCATCAGCATTCTGATAATGCTCGAGAATGCAGGCGATCGTCCGCGGAAAAGCCACACCGGAGCCGTTGAGCGTATGGACGAAGCGTGGCTTCTCGCCCTTGCCCGGCCGATACCGAATGTTCGCGCGACGCGCCTGGTAGTCGGCGAAGTTGCTGCACGAGGACACTTCGAGCCACGCGCCGACGCCCGGAGCCCATGCCTCGAGATCGTACGTCATCGCGGAGCTGAAGCCGGTATCACCGGCCGCCAGCAGCTTGCGTCGATGTGGAATTCCCAGCCGCTCCAGAATGTTTTCCGCGTGCCGCGTCAACGCCTCCAGCTGCTCGCCGGAATTCTCCTGCGTCGCGTAGCGAACCAGCTCGACCTTGTCGAATTCGTGCGTGCGGAGGATGCCGCGTGTGTCTTTGCCCGCCGACCCAGCTTCGCGGCGAAAGCACTTGCTGTACGCCACGAACGCCATGGGAAGCGAGTCGGCCTCGAGAATTTCGTCGCGGTAGAGGTTCGTGACCGGAACCTCGGCGGTGGGAATCAGAAACAGGTCGTCCGTCCGCGTCGCGTATGCGTCGTCTTCGAATTTTGGAAGCTGACCGGTGCCGGTCATCGTCGAGCGGTTCACGAGCAGCGGCGGCCAGACTTCTTCATATCCATGCTCGTCGCGATGCACGTCCATGAAGAAGTTGAGCAACGCGCGTACGAGGCGGGCGCCTTTCCCGCGATAGAACACGAAGCCGGAGCCGGACACTTTCGACGCGCGCTCGATATCGATCATGCCGAGCTTGGCGCCGATCTCCCAGTGCGGCTTGACACCGGCGGACGCGCGTGGCGTCCCCCATTCACGCACGATGACGTTGTTCTCTTCACCGCCCTCCGGAACCGTGGCGAATGTAATGTTCGGGATCTCGAGCAGCGCGCGGTTCAGCTCCGCCTCGGTGCTGCCGAGTTCCTGCTCGAGCTGGCCGATCTCGTCACCGAGCGCGCGGCCCTGCGCGATGAGATCATCCGCGTCTTCCTTGGCGCGTTTCCGCTTCGCGACTTCCTGGGCGATGGCGTTACGCTGGGCCTTTCGTTCTTCGACTGCCTGAATCAGCGTGCGACGCTCACGCTCGACCGCCTGTCCGCGGTCGATGACCGGAGCAAGCGTGTCGAGCACGCCACGACGGCGCATGCCATCGCGAAGCAGATCGATCTGCTCGCGGAGCACTCGAAGGTCGTGCACGAATCAATCCTTTGGAATGCCGGGCAGGAACGAACGGAAACCGCAGTTGGGATCAGTCGTGAACTGGACGACCATCTGACGCGTCGCTGGATCGACCGAGCGGATGACGAGCTTGGCGTAGAGAACCGTTCCCGTGAGCGAGACGCTGCACGTGTTCGGGTCAGTCGTCTGAACGAGCACCGGCACGCCCGGCGTCGCGACGAGGGCGGTGTCGACGCGGTAGCCCGAAGTCGGTGCGCGTGTGATGGTCTCGTAGGCGCTCGTGGCCGCTTGCAGCCCGACTGTGTGCGTCGCCGCGAGGCCGCTCGCCACCACACGCTGCGGAAGGATCACTGGATGCCCAGACGCATCGATGTCGAAGGCGACGTCGAACAGGAAGGTGGCGTCAGCCGAAAAGAGCTGGCCGGCATAGACATGGAGCGCGGTCGGCGCACCCGGAGGCGCACCATTGATCGCGTAGACGACGGTGCTGTCCGCCAGCGTCGGAAGCGACGCCGGAACGCCGGTGAGGTCGCCGCACGCGACGCCGACGACCGCCGCGGCCGCCGCGATCAGCGCGAGAATTTTCGGCCGGAGGCCGACGGTTCGATGATTCATGTTCTGGGAGCTCAAGGGCGAAGGATACGGTAGCGTCGGTCATTCTTCAAGCGATCTTCCAGCGATCTTCACACGATCTTCACGCTATGTTGCAGCGATGTTCAAGCGATGCTCAAGCCATGTTCAAGCGATTGATCTCGCTTGACTTCGACTATCTTGATCTCTAGTTTCGCCACCACTTTGCAGGGCAAGCTCGCGGAGAAAAGGAATGCCGAGCATTCGTGATTTGGTGGCTGCCATTCGGCAGCGTGAAGGAGTCGATGCCGCCATCGTGTTGGGTCGCGACGGCCTGCTGATCGATAGTCAGCTCGGCCCCGGTTTGGACGCCGACGACGTCGCCGCGCGCATCCCATCGATCATTGGTCCGGCGGACGAACTCGGCGCGGCGACCGACCGTGGCGACTTGCTGACCGCCGTATTGGAGCATCGGAACGGCATCGCCGTCGTGTCCGTGTTGTCTCCCGAAGCCATTTTGCTGGTGCTCCTCAATCCGCGCGCGAACATCGGCCAACTGCTCTTCGAGCTGCGGCGCAACCGGGAACACATCGCCGCTCTCGTCTGAACTCTCGTGGAAAGTCCTTCCCGCAACGCGAATCCGACGTGCCATGTGCTCGTCGCCGATGACGAACCGCACATCGGTCGCATCATCAAGATGAAGCTCGAGCAGGGCCCATTTCATGTCACGCTCGTCTATGACGGACGCGAAGCGATGGACGCGCTCGAGCGCGAGCCCGACATCTGTCTCGTTCTGCTGGATCTGATGATGCCTCACCTGAGCGGACTGGATGTCTTGACCGCGATGCGCAACGATGACCGCTGGCGCAACGTCCCGTGCGTCATTCTCACCGCCGCCGGCCAGGAACAGCAGCACACGAGCGCGATTCAACTCGGCGCGAACGACTTCTTGACCAAGCCGTTCAGCCCCAAGAAGCTCTACGCACGAGTCGCCGAGCTCGTCGGTCTTCCAGCCGACGAATCGAACGCTGACAGCACATGAGCCGCTGGGCGGTCGTCCTCGCCGGTGGAATTGGTTCACGCTTCTGGCCTTTGAGTACGCCGTCGCGTCCAAAGCAACTCCTGCCCCTGGTGACCAGCGAGCCGCTGCTGGCCGATTCAGTCGCCCGCCTCGCACCGATCGTCCCGCCGGAACGTGTGCTAATACTCACCAACGAGACGTTGGTGCCGGGAATCGCCGATTTGCTGCCGAATATTCCGCGCGGGAACCTCGTGGCCGAGCCGCGGGCGGGTGGTACGGCGGCGGCGCTCACGTGGGCGGCGCAGGAGATCGCGCGTCGCGATGGTCCGGAGGCGGTGATGATGTCCGTGCACGCCGACTGGTCCGTGTCCGACGCCCGAGGGTTTCAGCAGGTGCTGACACGTGCAGCCGACGTCGCGGAACGACATGGCGTCCTCGTGACGGTGGGCGTCGTCCCGACGCGCCCGGATCCCGGCTTTGGGTACATCCAACCCGGCCAACCGCTCGACGACGGCGCTCGCCGCGTGGCGCGATTCGTGGAGAAGCCCGATCGCGCGCGCGCCGTCGAGATGTGTCGCGACGGTTATCTGTGGAACTCCGGGATCTTCGTCTGGCGCGTCGGCGACTTTCTCGACGACGTTCGTCGCCTCACGCCGGAGATCGCGCCGGCGCTGCACGCGCACGCGCAGGACATGCACAGATTCTTCGCGACGGTGAAGCCCGTGTCGGTCGACGTCGGAGTACTCGAACGCAGCAATCGCGTGGTCGTGATGCCGGGGGACTTCGGCTGGGACGATGTCGGCACATGGGGCGCGCTCAAGCGTGTTCGGGCCGTCGACGCGTCGGGGAACGCAGCGCAGGGCCGCGTCTACATCGTGGAGTCGCGCGACAATGTCGTGCACAGCGATGGCGCAACTGTCGTAATGTACGGGGTGTCGAATCTCGTGGTCGTCGTCGAAGACGGTCTGGTGTTGGTGACGACGGTCGACAAATCCACCGATTTGAAAACGCTCATGGACGCCATTCCGCGCGGCGTGCGCGAGCGGGAGTGATACTCGCAACACGGGACTGCCGGTCATGACCGCGTTGTTCCTTTACGACGATCGCAAGGCACGAACGTTCGAGCCGTTCGCGACGACACGGCCGATCTCGGAGATGGTCGCCGGCACGATGCGCATTCGTGACCGGTGGCGACTCGTCGCACCGCTCGCGGAATCGCGCTTCCTCGCCGGATCACGCCACGAATTGTTCGACGAGCCAGGTGCGCAAGCAGGAACCGGCGTGATCCCTGCCGGCTCGATCGTCGCGCACGCGCGATGCGTGCCCGCGATCCCACCAGATCGCGACGTAGCGGTTCGTCGTCTCGCCGCGTGCAGCATGTGGCGGTGCGGAGATCGGCTCGCCGCGGTGCGCATCAAGGACTCGCTCGACGCCGCGGCCTTCGACGACGGCCAGCTGACGCTCGAGCAACTGTATGCCGGAACGGGCGCCGTCGGCGCGATCGAGGGTTGGTGGCTCGACGAGGTATGGGATTTCATTCGGCATCTGCCCGATCAGCTCGCGAGCGATATCCCGCGACTGGCGGCCGCCGCGAAGTCGACGACTCGCCCGCCGCAGCATGCAGCGATTCTCGGCGACAACGGGATTACAGTCATCGATGGCGTCGGGGACAGCGCGGGCTCGGCTGCGACGGTCATCGAGCCGCATGTCGTCCTCGACGCGACCGCCGGGCCGATCTTCATCAACGCGGGGACACACATTCGTGCGTTCACGCGCATCACCGGCCCGTGTTACATCGGTCGCGACGTGAGCATCATGGGCGGAGATATTACCGGCTGCTCCGTCGGCGACGTCTCCAAAGTGCGCGGGGAGCTCAGCAGCACGATCGTCCTCGGGCACGCAAACAAGGGCCATGATGGATTCGTCGGCCATTCGTACTTGGGTCGTTGGGTGAATCTCGGCGCCGGAACGACCACGAGCAATTTAAAGAATACATATGGCACCGTTTCATTCTGGACGCCCGACGGGCTACGTGATACCGGACTACAGTTTCTCGGGACGATGTTTGGGGACCATGTGAAGACGGGCATCGGTCTTCGCCTGACGACAGGGACCGTCCTCGGCGCCGGCGCGAATGTCTACGGTGAAATGCCGCCAAAGGTCGTGGCGCCATTTTCGTGGGGTGATGGTCCTCCCTATTCGTTGTATCGCGCCGATAAGTTTGTTCAGGCGGCCGAGCGCATGATGGCGCGGCGTCACGTCGGTCTGACGGATCGTGCGCGTCGTCATCTCACCTCGGTGCACGCCGGACGTTGGATAGCAGCAGCAACCGTAGAATCGGAGATTCGCCCTAAGTGAAGCTGTGGATGCTGGGCAGCGGCAGCAGTGGCAACGCGGTGCTCATCGAATGCGATGGCTCGCGCATTCTGATCGACTGTGGGTTTGGCACTCGCACGCTGGCGGGGCGACTCAAGCCGATCGGCGTCGACCCGCGCTCGATTGAAGGATGCCTGATCACGCACGAGCATAGCGACCATGTGAAAGGCGCCGGGGCCGCGGCAAAGCGGTGGGGTTGGGGTGTGTTCGCGACGCCGGGCACCGCGCTCGCGCCGGAGCTAGTCAAGACGCAGGTGCACGTGTTCGAGCCCGGGATGACAGTCGAGTTTCCGCGGATGTCGGTCACGTCCGTGCCGACACCGCACGATGCGAATCAATCTGTCGGATTCGTGGTGACGAGTCGATCGACCGGCGCGCGCGCTGGGTTGTTTTACGACATTGGCCATGTGAGCCAGGCGATCGCCCACGCGTGCGAGGCGCTCGACATCCTGGTCCTCGAATCGAATCACGACGTCGACCTGCTGCGCAACGGACCATATCCGCGCTGGTTGCAAGCGCGCATCGCGAGCAAGACTGGACACTTGAGCAATTACGACGCTGGCGTTTTCGCGCGTAGCGCGGTGACGCGCGAGCTCAACCATCTAGTTCTGGCGCACCTGAGCGAAAAAAACAACACACCACGGGTCGCGCTGTCCGCGATGCGGGGCGCGATCGCTCGCACGAAATTTCGCGGCGCTCTGATCGCCGCCCCGCAGGACGCCGTCGTCGGACCATTTACACCGAGTGCGACGCGCGCTGAACAACCAGTCCAGTACGCGCTGTTCTGAGTTCGATGAAGGCGCGGCCCTAGGGCGTGCGTTTCGGCGACGGCCCGATCTTCCCTTCCGCCTGCGCGAGCAGCGCCTTCGGATCGTAGATGAACCCCGACTTCATCACGAGTTGGACGTTCCGTGTGTTCTTGATGTCGACCAGCGGATTACCCTCGATTACGAATAGATCCGCGAGCTTCCCCACTTCGATCGTTCCAAGCTTGTCCGACATGCCAAGCGCGCGCGCGCCATTGATCGTCGCGATCTTGAGTGCCGCGGCTGGGGGAATACCGGCAAGCACCAACGTGTGCAGCTCGCGATGGGCCGAAAATCCGGCGATGAATTCGCCGGTGCTCGGGTTGTCCGTGCCGAGTGTGAGAAGGCCGCCGGCGTCGTAGAACGCTTTGGTCGTGCGGCGCATCGCCCAATACAACGAGTCCCACGACGCGACGGCCTTGCGAGGCGGTTTTGTCTTCACCCACGCCTGGACCTCCGGCGTGAAGAATTTTCGCTCGTCGACCCAATAGTCGAACCCTTCCTGGAGCTGGCTGAAGTACACCGGCGCGGTGATCGTCGGGTCGAACATCACGTGGTGCGAGATGAACAGCTGCACGATGTCCTTGAATTGCTTGGAGCTCGTGTCGACCATCGACCACGACGGATAGGCCGGCTTGTTCGGGTCCAGCTGATCGCCGCCCAAGATGTGCTCGACGCGGTCGATGCCCATGAGAATCGCGTCACGCGCGTTGGTGGAGTTGCGAAAGCCCGACTCCAGATGCGCCGTGACCGTGAGCCCGTGCATGTGCGCTCGCTCGATGAGCGCACGCAGGTGTTGCGGCGCGATGCCCTTCCCCTTGAACGCGCGCACGCCCTTCGCCGCCCACTCGTCGACGTCGCGGTAGATGTCCTCGTCAGTCGCGTTCTGATTCCAACCGCGCCGCGCCGTGCCGAAATACGGACCCGAGTTGTAGATCCGCGGCCCGATCTGGTCCCCGGCATCGATGCGCTTGCGCGCCTCCATCATCCCCTCCGGGTCGTACTCGCCGGCAGGAAACGTCGAGGTCACGCCGTTCGCGAGAAAGATGAGTGGATTATACGTATACTCATCACTCCGCAATCCGTTTTGGCCGAGCGTCATGTTGTAGTGCGCGTGCACGTCGAACAAGCCCGGAAGAACGTACTCCGTTTCACGCAGATCGATGATGCGCGCGCCGGCCATCTCGCTCGCGGTGATCGGACGGTCGACCGCCATCAGCCGGCCGGCCACGATCAGGATGCCGCGATTGGGGATGACGGCATCCCCGGTGCCCGTGAACAGGTGGCCACCGCGAATGACGATCGGCTGGCGCTGCATCGCCGAATTCTGCGCCTCCGCGGATGTGGTCCGCGAGAGCATGAGGAGTACGGCCAACACTGGCACCGCGAGCGTGAATACTGCCCGGGAAGCCTCTCTCGTCACTCGCCGTTCGATGGAACGCAATGCCATGACCTCTCCGATCCGATGGGTTGATACGATCATACGAGATCGCCGGTGGGAAACGCAAACGGGCGCCCGACTGGGCGCCCGTTTGTTGAATCACACTTTGAAGCAGGAACGGCTTAGTACATGCCGCCCATTCCGCCGCCCGGCGGACCGCCGGCGTGCGGAGCTTCCTTCTCCTTCTTCTCGACGATCAACGCTTCGGTCGTCAGCAGGAGGCCGGCGATCGACGCAGCGTTCTGCAGCGCCGTGCGCGTGACCTTCGTCGGATCGATGACGCCCGCCTGCACCAGGTTCTCGTACGTGTCGGTGAGCGCGTTGTAACCAAACGCGTCGTCCTTCGATGAGCGAACCTTCTCGACGACGATCGAGCCTTCGCCGCCCGCGTTCTGCACGATCATGCGGATCGGCTCCTCGACGGCGCGACGAATGATGTCGACGCCGATCTGCTCATCTGGATCGAGCTTCAGCGTCTT
>JAICYT010000185.1 GCA_025934075.1 Gemmatimonadaceae bacterium | reverse complement strand
CTCGGCGTCCGGACGCAATGGCGGAGATTTGGGTCGGGGCGCGAGAGGCCGCTTCGTTCCCGAGTTCGAGAAGGCGGCGTACGCACTCAAGGTCGGCGAGGTGTCCGAGCCGGTGCTGACGCCATTCGGATTCCACCTCATTCGAGTCGACGAGCACAAAGGCGACACGCTCGCGCTGCGCCACATCCTCGTTCCGATCCAGGCGAGCGATTCGAGCTCGACCCGCATCGACCGCGAGGCCGACTCGCTGTCGCGCATGGCCGCGGCCGGCGATCAGGGTGCGAAGCTCGATACGGCCGCGAAAAAGCTCGGCCTCACGGTGAACAGAATCCAAGTCATTGAAAACGAGCCGGGTGTACTCAACGGCCAGGTCGTTCCGAGCGTCAGCGCGTGGGCATTCGGCGGTGCGAAGCCGGGCGAGACGAGTGATCTGTTCGACGACGACAATGGCTACTATCTCGCGCGTCTCGATTCGCTCAGATCAGGCGGCGACGCAAATTTCGACGATGTGAAAGACCTGGTGCGCGATCGCGTGGCTAAAGAGCAAGCGATCGACAAGCTGATCCCGCAGGCGCAACAGCTTGCGTCTGCTGCCGCGACCAGCAGTCTCGAGGCTGCGGCAAAGGCCGCGAGCAAGACCGTCCAGGAAACGCCGTTGTTTTCTCGGTCGTCGGCCGTGCCGGGACTCGGACAATTCAACGAAGCGATCGGGGCGGCATTCGGACTGCCGGTCGGCGCGGTGAGCCAACCGGTGAGAACGACGGAGGGAGCGTTCGTCCTCCGCGTCGACAAGCGCGTCGTGGCCGACAGTGCCGCGTGGGCAAAGCAGAAGGACGCGCAGAAGGCTGCGCGGCTTCAGCAGCTGCGCCAACAGCGCATTCAGATGTACTTGCAGGACATCCGGAAGGCGGCGAAGATCGACGATCGACGCAAGGCGATCAACGCGGCAGCGCGGCGCCAGGAAGCGGCGTAAGGCGCGCGGCGGCAACATCACGCGCGACGAAAGGCCGACAGCACACGCTGTCGGCCTTTTCGCTGCCTGCTCAGATCAAGCGCTTCGGCTCGGGACGCGCTTCTTCTTCGTCGCGGCGAATATTCGTCGCTTCGCCGGCCGATAGGCGATCAGCCGATCGGGTCTCGCGGAACGGCTCGCGAATCTCGCGGTCCGCGTCGCTGATGTTCTTCTTGAACTCGCGGATGCCCTTTCCGATGGATGCCCCGATCTCTGGAACGCGCCGGGCGCCGAAGAGCACCAGCACGATGATCAGGATCATCATCAGTTCGGTGAAGCCGAGATTACCGAGATTCATACCGTCTCCTAGAGGAACTAGAAAAGCGAACGAGCAATGAGATAGGCCACGAGCACCCCGACGAGGCTCAACAACGAAACATCGAGCGCGACGGGGCCGATGGCAAACTTGATGAGAACGAGGTCGATACTCAATGGCCCCAGCGTTGGTGTGACGCCGACCGTCAAGAATTGTTTAGCCGCCCCGCCCGGAAAGAACATGCGAGCGGCCTGCTGCATCGCCCCGCCCACGATAAACCCGATCGCGAGCACTATGGCGTGAAACCCCGGCCGGTGCTTGGATGATCCACGTTGCGCCATTCCACGTTGTGCCATTTAAAACCGCCGATCCATGACGTAAGCAATCGCGTCCGTCAGAGCCGACCGGACTGGGGTCTCTGGTAAGACGCGCAATGCGTGTTCCGCGTCATGTGCGAACTGCTCGCCACGCTGTCGTGCGTACTCGATTCCGCCTGCTTCAGCAACGATGCCGATCACATCGGCCAACAGGCCATCGGGCGGGACCTCTGTGGCGAAGAGCTCGTCGATCCGGCCCCGCCCGGCCGTCGAGACATGCGGCAGCGCAGCGATCAGCGGAAGCGTCACCTTGTGCTCTCGCAGGTCGAGTCCGCCCGGCTTCCCCGTCACTGATTGGTCCGCCGTATAGTCGAGAATGTCATCAGCGACCTGGAACGCCATGCCGAGCCGATCACCGTACTGCGCCAGCGCTTCGCGAAACTCCGGCGCTCCACACAACGCACCGCTCTCGCAGGCACCCGAGATCAACGAGGCCGTCTTGGCACGAATCAGGTGGCAGTATTCGTCTTCGCTGAAGCTCAGCGCGTCGACCGCGGCAAGCTGGCGCATTTCGCCAATCGTGAGCTCGTTCGCCACGTCGGTCACGATCTCCAGGATTTCGAGATCGCCCATGCGGACCAGCGCGGTGAGCGCCCGCGAGTAGAGAAAGTCTCCCATGATGACGGAGACTTGGTGGCTGAACAGCGAGTTGACGGTCGGAAGGCCGCGCCGGAGCACGGAGTGATCGACCGAATCATCGTGGACGAGCGTCGCCAGATGCATCAACTCGACGACCGCCGCCAGATCGATCGCGCGGGGCTCCGGACTGTCCGTGACGGCGCTCGCCAGCAACGCAAGTGTGGGGCGGAACATCTTGCCACGCATCTGAAGCAGATGGCCACTCACCTCGCGAATGATCGGCAGATCGTCCGTGACGATCCGCTCCATCGCTCCAACCACCTCTTCCAGCCGGTCACGAACTGGTGCCTGGATGTCGCGCAGCGCGTCTGTGGCAGCCGTTCGCGGCCGCAACACCGCACCGCTCATCGGGCGACTCGTTCGAGTTCACTCATTCGTTCGGCGATGTCGCGGAATTGAATGTCGAGGACGAAAACGCGCTGGTAGTAGCCGAGTGCCTCATCGGAACGTCCCTGTGCCTCGGCGGCGCGACCCAACCAGTATAACACACCGAGCAACTGATCTTCCGTTGCGCGTTCCGTGAGTCCGCGCGACAAGATCGACGACGCGAGGTTGAATTGTCCCTTGTCGAGAAAACATTGGCCGAGGGCTTCGTAAGTGGGGAGACGTGTAGTAGGACCCGCGAGTGCCTTCTGAAATTCCGCAATCGCTTCGTCGACGAGTCCCATCTCCTTATACGCAATCGCCAGGTCATAGTGACTCTGGTAATCCTCGGCGTCCACGTTTTCCGCGACGCCCTGCTTGAACTTCCGGAGCATATCGGCGAAATCAGCCGCTTCGTCGCCCGTCGGCTCCTGCTCCGCGACGATCATTCGTGTATCCTTTGGCGCTTCCTCGTCGCGAAGCCAGTCGCCAAGGTTGATGAAGCTTCGCTCCTTCGACGCGCCGGACACGCGTTTGGGCGGAGCCGGTCGCACGGTGGACGGCCGATGCGTCGACACCGGCGTCGATGTTTCCGTTGGCGTCGGCGCGGGGGGTGCGATCGCCTCGAACGCCGTGCGGGCACGAACCTCGTCGGGCGCGAGATCCAAAACGCGCTGATAAACCGTCCGCGCTTTGTCCGCTTGATCGGAGCGCAGCAGCGAGTCGGCGAGCGCAATATACGCCTCGATCAGACGCGAGCGGTCATTCGTCCGGAACGCGTACTCGACGCGCTTCTGGTGGTGTCGAATCGCATCCGGCTCGATGCGCGCGATCTCCTCGGCGAGTGCGGACGCGTGATCCAGGTCGCCGGCACGCTCCGCACCAAACATCGTTGTTTCAAGTTCTCGAATGCCGCCGTCGCGATCGCCGGCCTCGAGCATGGCCTCGGCGAGCGTGCGGCGCAGACTCCAGTCATCCGGCATCGCGTCGACACGCCCCTTGAGCAGCTCGACCGATTGCGCTGCGACTGTCGTCGACGGGTGCGCGACCGTCGGCGTCGAGGTGATGACGAGCTCCTCGTCATCGAACGCAGCATAGCTCTGGCTGACGCGGTCGTGGTCAAGGCCACCTGAAAGCGGCTCAGAATCTTCGACGCCCGGCTCGATCCCTGACTGCTCGACGAGCTCCTCGTCGACGAACATCTTTTCAACCGGCGTCGATGGGCGCCGCGGCGGCGACTGCGGCGTTGCCGGGACCTCGAGATCCATCAGCGGCAACCCGTCGAGCGGCGAATGCACGGTCTCCGGGCGCGGTGGTACCACGGGCGTCGGGATCGCCGGCGTCATGAGCGACGACATCTCGAAGTCGATCGACGCCGGCTCCGATACCGAGATCTCGGAGTCGGGAACCTCGAATTCCAATTCACCGCTGTCGTCGACAGCGTCCCGCAGCGCCGCGTGCGTCGGCGCCGACGAGCGATCGAGCGGCGTCGACGGAAGGCCAAGCAAGGATGCACTCGGCGTTTCCTTCATGATGCTGTCGTCGTCGACGAGACTCGTCGTCTCGAGGCCGAGCAGTGACTCGGACGGCGTCTTCTCGACCGCCAATCCGTCGTCGCCGATGTGCATAAGGCCGTCGAGCGGCGTATCCATGCTCACCGGCGTCAGCGTCGACATCGGTGTGGGAGGCGTCTGCGGCGCGGATGCGGGAACCGGCGCGGCTGCCGGTCTGACCGGTAGCTTCGTCGGCGGCTGTTGGGCGCGCGATGGTGCGGCGGGCGTCCGCGGCCGCGCCGGCGCATCCAGATCGAGGAAGACCAGATCCGAGCCTGACGTCTGCTGACGCATCCCACCGGCGCGCAGCTCGACGGTCGGATCGAGCGAGCGGATACGGTCCGCGGTCGCCGTCGCATCGTTCTGACGACCTTCGGAATCGTAGCGTTGATAGAGAATCTGCAACTGCTCGACCGCTTCCTCTTTGCGATCGAGCTTCGTGAGTTGGTCGGCGAGCATCAGACGGATCTCGTCCTGATCAGGACAGAGATCCGCGAATTCATTCAGCGCGCGAAACGCTTCGTCGACCTTCCCCGCCTGCTGCATTCGGTCGGCGTACTCGAGGAAATTGACCTTCGCGTCGTTCTTGAATCCCTTCTGCGCGCTGATCTTTCCAAGCTTGTAATAGATCGACGACCGCCCCGGCGAATGGCGGAGAATTTTGTTGCACAGGGCGATGGCGTTGTTGAAGAACCCGGTGTCCGCGTACCGATCGACCGCTTGCTCGTAGTAGTCGACTGCGTCCGCGACGTTTCCGTTGCGGAGCATCAGGTCGCCCACCCGGTTGAAGAGCGCGACGTCGAGCTCGGCGGCGTGTTGATCGAACGATTCGAGCAGCTTGACGTACACCGCCAAGGCTTTGTCGAACTGCTTCTTGAGCTCGAACTCCGCTGCCTGCTTCTTTAGCTTTGCGACGTTGGACATCAGCGCCTGGTGGGTGACCGGGGCCAAAAAAACGCCCCGCGCACCGGGGAAAGTGAGAGGCTTAAGTTACCGCTAAGTCGCTCGTGTAACAAGGTTTGCCTCGCACGTAGGTCGCGATGCAACGGTTGTCCCCGTACCAATACGGCAACTCTCGCACGTCCCGAATGTCGAAGAGGGCCAGATCGGCCGCGAAGCCCGGCGCAAGCTGCCCGACGTGGTCGGCCACTGAGAGTGCAGACGCACCATTGACCGTTGCCGCAACCACAACTTCAGCAACGCTGAGGCGCAGCTGGCTGACGCCCAGCGTAAGAACCAGTGGCAAATTCGGCGTCGGAGACGTCCCAGGATTGAAGTCCGTGCCCAGCGCCACCGGCACGCCCGCGTCGATGAGGCGGCGTGCCGGCGCATTCTTGGTCTTGCCGAGGAAGAGCATGGTGCCCGGTAGCAGCGTGGCTACCGTCGAACCGGCAGCGAGTGCGGCGATACCTTCATCCGAGACAGCGGCGAGATGATCGGCCGACGTCGCGCCCAGTGAGGCGGCAAGCTCCGCGCCGCCGGACGACGTCAGCTCGTCGGCGTGAAGCTTGAGCAGCAAGCCCGAACGGCGCGCCGCGGTCAGGATCGCGCGACTTTCGTCGACCGTGTAGACACCCGTCTCGCAGAACACGTCGGCGAATCGCGCGAGCTTCTGCGATGCGACCGCCGGAATCATCTCATGAATGAGCAGGTCAACGTAGGCTTGCCGCGCGGCCGTCGACCCGCGATGCTCGAGCGGAATCTCGTGCGCGCCAAGAAACGTCGGGATCAGACGCATCGGAAGCTCGCGAGCCAGTCGCGCGATGACGCGCAGCGTCTTGAGCTCATCGTCGACGGTCAGGCCATAGCCCGATTTCACCTCGATTGTCGTCGTGCCGAACGACGCGAGCTTGAGCAGCCGCGCGCGTGCCAGCTGGACGAGCGAATCCTCGCTGCGCGCGCGCAGGTCGCGGACCGACGCGTGGATGCCTCCGCCGCGACGAGCGATCTCCATGTAATCGAGACCGGCGGCGCGCATCTCTTGTTCGTCGAAGCGCGGACGTCCGAAAATACCGTGCGTATGTGAGTCGACGAGCCCCGGCGTCAACACGCCTTGCCGGCAGTCGATTTCATGAGCGTTCCGGAAACGTTGCCTGAGCGCGGCGACGGAATCGACCGCCGCGATTTCTCCGTCCACGACCGCGACGCCCGATTCTGTCCGCACGCCCGCGTCGTTCATCTCGGCACCGCGACGCGCGCGCGGCGGGCCCGCGCAGGTAACAACCTGCGACGCATTGACGAACAGCGTCGCTCGGTGGGCGTGCGGTTCGCTCATGCCATTATATCGCGCATCCGCGACAGTCGCAGCGGTGCCTGTGCCTCGCCGCGACAGGCGTAGAAACAGGCATTGCAATCGATCGGCTGATAGGTACGAAAATCACGCCAATGAAAGTCGGTCGGAAAATCAGGGCATCGCTTCACGCGCCCCATCGGATCGATATGAATTGTTCGGATGCCCGACCGGCACGGTTCGCGTAGCTCACCCCGAACGTAGCGGGGAATCTGCGCGAGATAGTGGTCGGAGTTGGTGATGACGCCGCGGCGTCCTCGCTTAAAGGCGAGGAGCTGCAGAACGACATCCGTCAGTTGTTGCAGTTGCGGGTCTCCGATCAGGTACGACTCGTTGCCGTTCTTCGAATCCGTGTACAGGCTGAAGTTGACGCCGACACCCAATTCCTCGGCACGCGCGACGATGGGCAGGATCTGATCGAGGTTGTCGTTCTTGATGACCGTATTGAAGCGAATGTTGTCGATGCCCCGCGCGCGCATGGCGGGAATCGAGTCGAGGATCCGCGCCGAAAGGCCGGGAATGCCGCGTGCCCGGTCGTGCCGTTCATCGAGATAGTCGAGCGAGATGTTGAATTGATTGACTCCGGCGTTCCACAGCGACTGCGCGCGATCGGCCGACAGCATCGCACCGTGCGTGATCAAGGTGAGATACTTGAAGCTGATCGCGTGGTCGACTTCCGCAATCAAATCCTCGAGGTCGCGCCGGAGGGTGGGTTCCCCGCCGGTGAAGGTGATGAGCATCGGGTTGAAGTAGCGCGCCGCGTCGGCGAAACTCTTGAGTTCCGTCGCTCGCGCCGATGGATCAGTCTTCCAATAGTCGCAGAACCCGCAACTCGCGTTGCAGCGCAGCGTGACCTCGAAGTGCACCAACACCGGCCGACGCCGCGCCGTCAACCAAACGTATTTGACGAAGAACGGCGCAACGTGCCATGGCTTGAAACGCGTGGAAAGCAAGTCGTCAACCTTCCCTCATCGGCAGGCGAATGCCGTGCGCCGCCGCGGTCTGAATCGCAGTCTCGTATCCGGCATCCGCGTGTCGAGCGACGCCGATGCCGGGATCATTCGTCAGCACGCGCTCGAGGCGAATGCGCATGTCCGGAGTTCCGTCGGCGACGATCACCTGACCCGCGTGCAGCGAGTTTCCGATACCGACGCCGCCACCATGATGAAACGACACCCATGATGCGCCGCTGGCTGTGTTGAGCAGCGCGTTGAGAATCGGCCAGTCGGCGATCGCGTCGCTTCCGTCTTTCATCGCTTCGGTTTCGCGGAACGGCGACGCAACGCTTCCGGTGTCGAGATGATCGCGACCGATCACGATCGGCGCCGAGAGCTCGCCACTCGCAACGAGATCGTTGAGCGCAACGCCGAACTTGGCGCGCTCGCCCTGACCGAGCCAGCAGATGCGCGCGGGCAGCCCCTGAAACTTGATGCGTTCTTCAGCCATCGAGATCCAGCGAGCCAATCCCTTGTCTTCGGGGAAAAGCTCGAGAATCGCTTTGTCCGTCACCGCGATATCCG
>JAICYT010000086.1 GCA_025934075.1 Gemmatimonadaceae bacterium | reverse complement strand
CTTTCCGCCGGCACCTGGGTGAATCTCTCCTACGCCGACGAAGGGAGATCGCGCAGCTCGTCATTCAGCCCGTATGTCAACATTCTGGTGTCGCCTCGATTGCAGATCAACGTCGGTACGGGCTTTTCGCGCGACCACAACAACACGCAATGGCTCGGCAACTTTACCGATAGTGGAACGGCCCGCGTTCATTACAGCTTCGCGCATCTCGACCAACGCACCGTGTCGATGAGCACGAGAATCAACTATACCCTGACGCCAAACCTGACCTTCGAATTTTACGGTCAACCGTTCGTGTCGACCGGCGTGTACTCGGCCGTCCGCGAGCTGAGTGATAACCCCGCAGCCTCGGCGTATGTCGACCGGTTCATGCCGTACGCGCCGCCTGCCGGCACGGACATGTCATTCAAGTTTACTCAGCTCCGAAGTAACTCCGTCGTCCGCTGGGAATACCGCCCCGGTTCGACGCTCTTTCTCGTCTGGGCGCACGGGCGTGATGGTCCACTCAATGACAACTTGAATGAGTCGTGGTCGCGCGACTATCGCGATCTCTTTGCGTTGCACCCCGATAACACATTCCTCATCAAGGTGGCGTACTGGCTGAACCGATAGCGTTCGGCCGTTTCAGCGAAGCTGATATAACAAATCGTCCTCGACCTTGTACAGCAGCGGCACGACCTTGATCCTCGGATAAATCCCGCGTAGCCGCTCAGCCTCTCCGAGCACGAATTCCACCTCGTCGCGAATGCCGAACTTCGGCGCCGAATTCTCGAAATGGCGGGTCGCTCGCGCTTCGTCCCAGCCCGCCGCTTCCATCAACCCGTGAATGAATTGGTCGCGCCGCTGAGCGAGGCGCGCCATGCCGCAGTCGGTGTGCGCGATCAACACGATCGTCCGAACGCCACCGACTGCGATCGCGTACGAGATTCGGAATTCGTTGTCCCGCATGTTGGCCCCGGCCGTGCGCAACACGAACGCGAAGTCGTTGGGAATCCGCAGTGACTTGCGGCTGTCCATGCACATACCAATGAGCATCTGCGGAACCGTCACCGACCCGATCGCCCGCCCCAAGTTGTGATACTCGAGAAGCAGTCCGACGGGCGTACCGCGGTACTCGGGAAGAATGTCGCTCTGAAAATTGACCGGAATAATTTCTGCCATCCGAGAAAGCTACTTGGTCAGGGGTTGTATCGAACCCTCACTCTGGGAGGGAAGACGTCCGCTGCGGCCGCCGACAGGTTCTGCCCAGAGATGCTGAGGTCCCGCAACCGCGGCAACCGCGCGAGATGCGCCACGCCGGCATCGGTGAGCCCCGGACAGCCAGAGATCTCGATTTCCTCGAGTGCATCTATGGTTGACAGGATCTCCGGCGTCCGGTCCGTGATCTTCGTGTAACTCGCGAAATACTTGCGCAGTTTGGGCAGCGGCGCGATGTGCTCCGTCGCTCGGTCGGTCGTGTCTCGACAATACATGAGAACCAGCGATTCGAGCGCGGTGCATTGCGCGATGTGCCGATACCCTTCGTCCGGAATATCCATTGGCACGAGCTCGCGCAACGACGGGAACGACGGAAGTGTCGCGAGTCCTTCGTCACTCACGTTGAGGCAGCTCACGGACAATGCGCGCAACATTGGCATTTGTGCGAGCGCAACAAATCCCGGGGTGCGAAGATTGTGGCACCGCCGCCCCCAAATCGACTCGATCGATTGTGACGCCGCGAGAGCCGCAAATCCGGCGTCACCGGCTTGCGTGTCCTGACAACTCAAGTGCCGAACGTGAGGCAAACGTGCGAGCGCTGCCATCGTCTGGTCGTCTGGATCGATCGAGAGCCACGCGAGATGCCCGAGCGACTCGAGCGACGCGACGGCGCGCGCCGTGATCGCAAGCGACTGGTCATCCAGACCAAGAGCAAACAGCCCATCCAGCCCCGAGAGTGTGGCGACCCCATCATCCGTGATGCGCCCGCGCAAGGCGAGTTGATTGGGCTGCGCCTCCGCGCTCAGCAAGCCAATCCGCGCTTCATCACCCTGCCATGTCTTGAACACTGGGAACTCGTGCAGCAACGGCAGTCCCGCGTTCGTCACACCGTTCCCTGTGTGCAGCACAGCGAGATTCGGCTTTCCAGCGAGCGCGCGCAACGCACCGTCTCCCGCAGCCGTGCCCGTGAGATACACTCTACGAAGCCGATCACACTTCGTGAGATGGGCGACCCCGGCGTCCGACACGCGAGTCCATGACAGATTCACCGACTCGAGCATTGGCAGTGCGCGCAACACTTGCAAACCGGCGTCGGTCACCGCCGTCATACTCAGGTCGAGATGCCGCAGTTGGTCGAGCCGCGCCAGATGCCGGAGCCCGTCGTCGGTGAGCTTCGAGTTTCCTAATCGCAGCTCTTGGATGCTCGTCGCTCGTGAGAGCTCCTCCAGAAACGAGTCGGTCATCTGGCCGCGAGCGTCGAGGCTTGTCGCCTCCCCCTCGGCGAGGAAACCAACCGCGACGGAGATCGCGCGCGTGCCGGCAACGATGCGCCGCACGCCCCCATCTTCCGTCGTCAGCGCAACAGGCTTGGGTACGATGTCGCGTGCATCCGCGAGGCCGAGCGCGAAGGAGCGCACCGCGTCCCAATCCGTGAAGCCATACTCGAGCGCGACCAGCTTGCGCGCGTCGTCGATCGTGATGTCGACGTCCGCACCGTCAACGGCCGGCGGCTTTCCCAGGTCGAGCTGCACGTACGTACGCATCGCGGGCCATGCTCGCCGATGCCACGTGTGCGCGTAGTGTCGCGCCATCGCCTCGGATGTTCCTGTCCGATAGGCTTCCAACAACGCAGCCGCCATCTCTTCATACTGGGCAAGCGCCGCGCGTCCCGCTTCGGTCGGCGCGCCGGATCCCACCCGCTGGGACGTCGCAGTCTTGAGCGCAGTCCACCCCACGAATCCCAACTCGAGAGCGAGCGCGTGCTGCACCTCGCGCAGACTCGGCTCGGCCGGCATGCTGCCAAGCGCGCGCTCCAAGCGCGCACGCGCGCCGGCGTCATTTTCGTGAATGGCCTTGAGCCAGCGTTTCGCTTCTTTGCGAAAACTCTCGAGGCTACGGCCGCGCGTCAGGTCCTGACTCATACAAACCTCCTCCCAAGACGCCTGAAGTCCGCTGAGTACAGGCAGGAAGAAGGTTCGGCAATTCGTGCTGCGAACCTTGATGGGTGGGAGGATTCCCTTGCCGCGGACAGGAGGCGCCCCGATGCGCGCTAAAGCGAACGCTCGCGCGCACCGAGTTTCCTGTCAAGCCGCCATGCTGCCGCGTTCGCGACGTGTCCCGCGTCGAACGCCGATCAACTCACTTCCACGGCGTGTGCACCGAGAACCCGAGATCGAAGCTGAAATAGTTCACGCCAGTTCCGTCGGCCGCCGGAGTCTTCACACCGGGTATCTTCGCCTTGAGCTGCTGACCGACGTAGCGTGCCTGGGGAGTGAAGCTGAAGATGCCCAACAAATTGATGTCGGCACCGAGGCCGATCTCGTATCCGGGCGTCTTCTCGGTCGAGAGCGAATTCGACTGCGAGCCGCCGTAACCACCCTCGAGGTCGTGGAACGTGACGCCGCCCTTCACGAACGGGCGAACGATCGACTTGCTCGGCAACGAGAGCTTGACGCCCGCCGTCGCCCCCTCGAGCGTGTACTTGCCGTCGCTCTGACAGGTTGTCGTTTCGCAATCGAACTTGATGTGGTCGAAGCCGAGGTAGATGCCAATCGGGCCGAAGCCAATGCCGGCGTCCAACCCGTAGCCGAAGCCGTTCTTCGCTCCATCAATGACCGCGGCGTTCGTCGTGCTCGAAGATCCAGTCTCAGCGAACGAACCGGTTGGAATGCTTCCGGTTCCACGAAGGCCAATCGAGATGCTTTGGGCGGCGAGCGGCGACGCGGCGAGCACGAGAGTCAATACGGTGCTGACAATGTGGCGAAGGGTTGTCATACGCTACTCCATGGAGGGATCGTGCATTCCTCAGTGCACGAGTATGCGGCGCTCCGGACGAATGGACAACGGGAAACCTCTGCGGTGTCGGGCGCCATCGACACGATAGCAAAGAGAAAACGCCCGCGCGAGAGCGCGGGCGTTTCTTATTCTGGATCCCATAATTGTTCTGCCCGATTACGGCACGACACCCATCGTCGCGTTGACCGGCGCATAAATGCCGTTGAACAAGAACTTGAATGTGCCATGCGGCTGGCCACGGAAGGTGATCTCAGGTCCGAACAAATAGACCTTACCCTTCCCAACGTTGGCTTCGACAGCGGCCGCGCCACCTTCGAGATAGTTCTGGCCCCATGCCCAACCGCTGCGAAGCGGAGTCGACGAATCGAACCATGCGATGGCTCGCGTCCCCTTCTGCGCCGCGTCGGGCTTGAGTCGGAACACCGGATCATTGTCGAAGAACACGTCGAGTTGCGACGGCATGCCGGCGGCCGCCGGATCCTTCGTGTCGACGGCGACGCGTAGGATCGAGCCCGGGACGTAGTACTCCTCGCCACTCAAGCCGCGATCCGGCTCACCCGGCGCGCGCACGACAAGATGATTTTCGATCGGCAATCCAAGCTGGTACCCTATGTTCGTCGCGCCACCGCTGCTGACGATCACGCCGCCATCATCCAGGAATTTCTTGAGCTGCGGCAATGATTGATCGGCGGTGAGCTGCCCAAGCATCTTCTGATATTCGGCCGGGATCGTCGTCAGATCGACCGCGCCGCCGCGACCACCACCGCGACGACCTGTCCCGACACCCTGCACGCCGCCCGAAATCGTGATGTCCGACGGGAAAATGATCACGTCGTACTTCGACTTGAGGTTTCCGGCGTCGACGTCCTTCGGGTAAATGACCGTATAAGGAATCTCGAATTGCTCGAACTCATAACGTGTCCAGCCGGACGGCATCGAGCCGCCGTATCGGTCCACCAACGCGACTCGCTTGGCCGAGAGCTTGACGGCGTCGGCGTCGGGACGTGCGGTGGTTCCGTCGAAGCTCACACCGAGATCGGCCGCCGACTTCTGCACCACCGGCGCCGCGTTTGCGGCGAGGTAGTACGAGCCCGCGGGATATGTCTTTCCGTTCGCCTGCATCGGCGAGCGCGTCCAGTAGACGTCGGCGCCCGCCTTGAACGCGCGGTTGATCACCGTCACTGCATCGTTGTAGTCGTGCGACAGCAAGTAGCCGGTCGCTCCCTGCGCCGACGCGACCGTTCCCGGCATCGGCTTCGCGAGACCTTCGATGCGCTGTGTCGGCGCGTCGAAGCCGTCGAGTAAACGATCGAACTTCACGCCCATCGAGTACGCGAGCGTCCATCCAGCATTGTCGTACGGACGACGCGGCGGTCCACCCGGATACGCGAAATCGTTCGGGTGATCCTGCGGCTCCATCATGTCGAGCACTTGCGCGCGCGCGGCCTGCGCCGTCTTGATGACGTACGAGCCCGCGGGATATTGCTTGCCGTTCACGGTGAACGGCGCCGTCGCACGATCGACGTAGACGCCGACATGACGCAGCGTGTTCACGAACTTGGTCGCCGTCGGAAAATCCGGCTGGTCGGAGGGAATGATGTAGCCGCGCGGATCGCGCTTGTCCTTGGCGTGCAGCACGTCGTTCCACACTTTCATGCTCGCCGCGTCTGTGCCGGCGCCGCGACCACCAAAGTCGGGCGCCCCGCCGACGACGAAATCACCGCCCGGCGTTGGCGCCGCCCCACCCCGCCCACCACGAGCGCCCCGACCGCCACCGGCCG
This sequence comes from Gemmatimonadaceae bacterium, assembly GCA_025934075.1. Classification (GTDB taxonomy): domain Bacteria; phylum Gemmatimonadota; class Gemmatimonadetes; order Gemmatimonadales; family Gemmatimonadaceae; genus JAQBQB01. The sequence continues at coordinate 10,587 of JAICYT010000086.1, read as the reverse complement.
GAGCGCCTGCCTGCTGCGCACCGCCACGGAGCGCGTCCTCGGCTTGCGCGATGCTCTTGCCGCTGATCGTCCAGTTGTCGTGACTGCCTTTGTCGATCGCGTGCTTGGCCATCAGATATTTGTTATACAGCAACGGTTCTCGGTAGCGCGATGCGAGATCGAAGATCGCGTAGTTCGCCGAGACCGAGTAATCGATCGACTGGCGGAAGTGCCATTCCTGCGGAGCGATCGGCGCCGGCAGATCGCCGCGCGGCAGCTCTTGCTCCGGGATGAATGGAATGCGCATCGGCGTCGGATTGCCGATCGTCTCCGTCAGAATTCCGATGATGCCCTGGAAGTATCCGATCGTTCGCAGACCACCGTTCCACCACGTGGAATAGCTCGAGCCCGAGCGCATCGTGAAGCCCGGCTTGTTCTCCTCGAGCAAACGCTGATGGATCGCCGCGCCGACCTGGTCGAGACCGATGACGATCATCGGATCCAAGTTGTAGTTGAACGGATCGCGGAACGGCGGCGAGAACATCACCGTGCCAGCGGGTCCGGTCTGGTGATGGTTGTACATGATGACCGGATGCCAATCCCAGAACATCAGATGGTTGATGTTCTTCGTCTCGGACAAGTTCGACATGAACGAGTCGCGATTGTCGTCGTGCCCGGCGTATTTGTTGTAGAGGAGCGGAATGTTCATGTTCCGCTTGAGCGAATCCTTCTCCTGCATGTACCAGTTGGCGACGAGCTGCATGCCGTCTGGATTCGCGTGCACGGCGAGAATGATGTCGTCGTGCAGGATTCGTTTGGTCTCGTCGTCGTTGCGGGTCAACAACTGATAGGTCGTCTCGATCAGCTGATTCGCGCCCAATACCTCGGTCGCGTGTAGTCCGCCGTCGAACCAGACCACCGCCTTGCCTTCCTTGGCGAGCGCCTTGGCCTGCGCGTCGGTCAGCCCCTCGCCCTTGGCGAGGCGCATCGAGATGTCCTTGTAGTGCGCGAGCGTCTTGAAGTTTTCCGGCGCCGTGATGATCGCGGCGAGCTGCGGCCGACCCTCGGACGACTTGCCGATCTCGATCGCCTGCATGCGATCGGACTCGCCGTCGATCTTGTGCCAGTAGGCAATGAACTGGTCGTAATTGGGGAGGAAGTAATCGTCCCCGATGTTATGACCGAAGAACTCCTTCGGCGTCGTGACGTGGCCCTGCGCACTTGCCGTCGAAGCGACCGCGACAAATGCGATCGGCAACATGGCGGCGCGCCAGGCGCGGAGAACCCGCGTGGACATCCGGAAACCTCCGATGGGTGGGAAAGGCTATCTGCCGGCTAAGGTTAGCCTCTGGGAATACGCGCCAGAAGGGCCGACTGCTGGTTGCTAAGCAATCCTCGTCAACACGATCGGCCCACCCTCGGCGATCGCGACCGTGTGCTCGAAATGCGCCGACAGCGAGCCGTCGAGCGTCACGATCGTCCAGCGATCACCGAGCGTCTTCGTCGCGGGACCGCCGATGTTCACCATCGGCTCGATGGCAATCGTGAGCCCTGGTACGAGCTTCTCGCGACGCTTGGGCTTGCCGTAGTTCGGCACCTGCGGCTCTTCGTGGAACTCCACGCCGATGCCGTGGCCGACTAAATCGCGCACCACGCTGCAGCCCGCTGCTTCGACGACTGCCTGCACCGCCGCGCCGATGTCGCCGATGTGATTCCCCAGCACTGCCGCGGCGATGCCGGCGTCGAGCGCGCGCTGTGTCACCGCCAGCAACCGTTTTGCCTCCGCACTGATCTCGCCGACAGCGACAGTCGTTGCGCTGTCGGTGAAGTAGCCCTTGTAGCCGACGCCGACGTCGATCGAGATGATGTCGCCCTCTTTGAGCACGCGTTTAGTCGACGGAATTCCGTGCACGATCTCGCTATTCACCGACGAGCAGATGCTGCCCGGGAATCCATAGAGCCCTTTGAACGCCGGTGTCGCCCCATCGTGGCTGCGAATGAACTCCTCGCCGATCTTGTCCAAGGCACCCGTCGAGATTCCCGGTCGGACGGCCGCGCGCAACGTCTCGACGGTGGCGGCAAGGATCTGCCCGCCCTGCGCCATGAGATCGATCTCGCGCGCGGACTTGAGCTGAATCATCGCTTCATCTCATGATCATCATCACGCGCCGAGTGCGCTCAGCGCGCGCGCTGTGACGTCGTCGATCAAACCGACGGCGTCGATCACCGCGACTTTGTCGCCATGACCCTTGTACCAGTCGAGCACCGGTGCGGTCTCCTGGTCATAGACGCGAAGCCGGGTACGAATTGCCTCGGGATCATCGTCCTTGCGACGCACGAGCTTCCCGCCGCACTTGTCGCAGATGCTTCCGACCGGGCGACCGGTGTATGGCGTTTGACAGTTTTCGCATACCGTCCGCTCGCTCAAGCGTCGCACGATTTCCTCATTGTCGATATCGAGCGCGAGCACCGCGTCCACCTTCCGTCCGTGAGTCTCGAGCACCCGCTGCAATCCCTCGGCCTGTGGAACGGTGTGAACCGCGCCGTCGAGGATCACCCCACGCGCGTACTGCGGCTGGGCCAACTCCTCGCCGATGATGCCGAGGATGACCGAGTCGGGCACGAGCTCACCCCGGTCCATGAAGCCCTTGGCCTCGAGGCCGAGTTTGGTCCCGGCACGCTTGGCGTTGCGCAGCACGTCGCCGGTGGCGAGCGTGGGAAGCTCGAGCGACTTCGCCAACAACGGCGCCTGGGTGCCCTTGCCGGCACCGGGTTTTCCGAAGAGGACGATGATCATGAAGTAAGGTACGCCGAAAATGGTGTGGGTGGGAATCGGGGGATGATGTGTTTGCTGCGTTGGGCGGCCACTCTATCAGGGAGCGCGGGAACTACTCAACGCCGAGGCGCAGAGGCGCGGGAGAAGCGTGCGATTCGGGACGAGCGGAGTCTAAACAGGATTAGCGGAATCATTGTCGACGCCGCGATTCACGTCCACAGAGCTTTAGGTCCGGGACTGTTGGAGAGCGCCTATGAGGTGTGTTTGACATATGAGCTTCGTGAACGCGGCCGTCGTGTTCGGACGCAAGTCGAGCTGCCGATCGCGTATAAGAATGTCCAATTGGAGACGGGCTATCGAATCGATCTGCTCGTCGAGGAAGCCGTCGTTGTGGAGCTCAAGACCGTTACGAAAGTTCTCCCGGCCCATGAGGCTCAACTCCTTACACATCTGCGGCTCAGCCGGCATCGCCTCGGGTTGCTGCTAAACTTCTATGTCCCGGCGATGCGTGACGGAATTAGGCGCATGGTGAATGGCCTGTGAGCAGCCTCCCTCCGCGTGTCCGCGCCTCTGCGCCTCTGCGCCTCTGCGTTGAGTAGTTCCCGCAGGTCCCGCCCGCGAAAAAGGGCCCAGCCTCGCGAGGCCGGACCCCTACGCACACGACTGCCGAAAAATCAAAATCCGCCGGGCGCCCCCTGACGACCGCGGAACCGCACCCGCCCCTTCTTCATGAAGCCATCGTACTTCCGCAGCAACAAGTGCTGGTTCATCTGTTGAATCGTGTCCAGCGCGACGCCGACGACGATCAGCAACGATGTTCCGCCGAAGTTGAACGGCACGTTGATCAGCTTCGAGATCCAGATCGGCAGCAGCGCGACGAGCGTCAGGAAGATGGCGCCCGGAAGCGTGATCTTGGAGACGACGTCGTCGATGTACTCAGCCGTCCGTGCACCGGGCTTCACGCCGGGAATGAACCCGCCCTGCTTCTTCAGGTTCTCCGCCAGATCGATCGGGTTGAAGATGATCGACGTGTAGAAGTAGGTGAAGAACAGAATCAGGATGCCCATCAAGATGTAGTACAGCGTCGATCCCGGCGCCAAATAGTCGGCGAAGTCTCGCATCCGCTGGTTGCCGGCGAACTGCGCCAGTGCACCGGGGACGACGATCACCGACTGCGCGAAGACGATCGGCATGACGCCCGATGAGTTGATGCGCAGCGGAATGAAGCTGCGCGACGCCTCGCGCTGCCGGCCGCGCGCCATCGTCCGTTGCGGGATCTGGATCAAGACGCGCCGCGCCGCCATCGTGATCGCGACCACGGCCGCCACGACCGCGATCATCATGATGATGAGAACGACGAGCGAGAACGCGCCGATGACGCCGGTGCTCACAAAGGTGAAGGCCGACATGATGCCCGGCCAAATTCGCTCGACGATCGAGAAGAAGATCATCAAGCTGGCCCCGTTGCCGATGCCACGCTCCGTGATCTGCTCGCCCAACCACATCACGAAGATCGCGCCAGTCGTCAGGAAGAACGTCATCGACAACCGGAACCCAAAGCCCGGGTTGGCGACCGCGCCCTGCAGCGACTCGGCGAAGATCGCGAAGCCCCAGCCTTGCACCGCGGCGAGCAACACCGTGGCGTAGCGCGACCACTGGTTGATCTTTTTCCGGCCCTCTTCGTCCTTCGACATCTTGTCGAACTGCGGCACCACCGCCTGCGCGATCTGCTGGAAGATGCTCGCCGAGATGTACGGCATGATCCCGAGCGCGAACACCGTGGCGCGGGCAAGCTGGCCGCCGGTGAACAGATTGTACAAGCCCAACAACCCGCCGCCGTTCTTTTGCGAATTCATGAAATCCTGAATCGCAATCGGGTTGATCCCGGGCGCCGTCACCGCCGCGCCAATCCGATACACCAGAAGGCACAGCAGCGTGAAAAGAATCTTGTCCTTCAGCTCGGGGGTTCTGAACAGGTTCTGAACCGCCGACGCCGCGTTGTTTTGGGCCATGAAATCCTCCGTCCTACTCCTCGACGCGGCCGCCGGCCGCGACAATCTTCTCGCGGGCGCCGGCGCTGACCTTCAGCCCGCGCACCGTGACGGCCTGAGAAATTTCGCCGTTCGCCAACACCTTCACAGGTCCTTTTCTCGAAGTGACCAAACCGGCCTCGACGAGCGCGTCACGAGTAATCTCGCCGACGCCCGCCGTATCGAGTCTCGCCAAGTCGTCGAGTCGCACGACCTGCGAATCCTCGCGGAAGGGATTGGTGAAGCCACGCTTCGGAAGCCGGCGGGTGATCGGCATCTGGCCGCCTTCGAAATGCGGCTTGCCGCCGCCCGGACCGTGATGACCCGCGCGTGCCTTGATACCCTTGTGTCCCTTACCCGACGTCTTTCCGGTCCCCGACCCAGGTCCTCGACCGAGACGTTTGCGATCGCGATGCGATCCCGGGGCGGGGACGAGGTTGTGCAAGCCCATCTTCTCCGGGCCTGCGCCAGCCGCCTCCGCCGCCGCCTTTCTGCTCTTCGCTTCCCGACCCATCTACTTACCCTCCTCGACCGTCGTCACTTCGACGAGGTGACGGACCTGCTTGAGTTGCCCCTTGAGGCCGGGCGTGATCGGCTTGACCACGACGTCCTGATGGTGCTTGAGACCAATTGCCTCGAGCGTCGCGCGCATGCGCCACGAATGCCCGATGCCGCTCCGAACCTGCTTGATGCGTACGTTGCCAGTCTCCGGAAGGTTCTGCTTGGGAGTGGTGCGCGGACCCTTGCTCGGATGCCAAACGAATGTGCGTGCCATGTTACACCGCCTCCTTACTCTTGGCGCGCGACCGGTACTGCAAGCTCGACGGCTCGATGCCGCGCTCGCGCGCGATCTGCTCGACCGTCGTCAGCAGCTGTAGCCCGTTCATCGCCGCACGCACCATGTTGTGCGGATTCGTCGAGCCCAAGCTCTTGGTGAGAATGTCCGAGATGCCGGCACATTCCATAATAGCGCGCACCGCACCACCGGCGATGACGCCAGCACCGGGCGACGCGGGCTTCATGAGAACCCGGCCGGCGCCATGCTTGCCGACGATCTCGTGCGGAATCGTCCCGCCGGTGAGCGGAATGTTCACCATGTTGCGACGCGCCGCATCGACCGCCTTGCGCACCGCCTCCGAGACTTCGTTCGCCTTGCCAGACGCGTAGCCGACTTTCCCCTGCCCGTCGCCCACGGCGACCAACGCATTGAACGAGAAGCGACGACCACCCTTCACGACTTTGGCGACGCGGTTGATCGCGATCACGTTTTCAACGAGCTCGCTGCCCTCGCCGCCGCGCCCGCGATCGTCACCGCCACGACCACCACCATCGCGGCCGCCGCGTCCACGTTCGCCACCACGTTCGCCGCCACCGGGACCACCGGGACCGCCCGGGCCGCCGCGACCGCGACCGCCACCCTGACCGCCGCGACCACCACCACCGCCACCACGTCCGCCGCCACCACGTCCACCGCGGCCGCCACCACCACCGCTGCGAGCGCCACCCGGACCACTACGCGGTGGTCCGCCTGCACCCGTGCGCGGCGCTGGAGCTTGACGCTCGACGGTCGAGTCGGTGTTCGGAGCCGAGCCAGTATTTTGATTGTCTTCCATATTTTTAGAACTCCAATCCGCCCTCGCGGGCTCCGTCGGCCACCGCCTTCACGCGGCCGTGATACTTGTAACCCGCGCGGTCGAACACGACCTTCGTGATCCCCGCCTCTTTGGCTCGCGCAGCGATGCGCTTGCCGACCGCGAGAGACTTCTCCGTCTTCTTCCCGCTATCGAGATCGGTGCTCGTCATCGTCATGAGCGTGCCGCGACCCGTGTCATCGACGAGCTGCACCGTGATGTGTTTGAGCGACCGAAACACGACGAGACGCGGACGCTCCGCCGTGCCCGTCACCTTTTTGCGAACGCGAAGATGGCGCCGATTGCGCTGCTGCTCACGCGACTTTGGGATTGCTGGCATGGTTACTTACCTCCCGCCTTACCGGCCTTGCGGCGAATGACTTCGCCCGCATAACGAATTCCCTTTCCCTTGTACGGCTCGGGCGGGCGCAGATTGCGGAGCTCGGCAGCGACTTGTCCGACCATCGCCTTGTCCGCGCCATCGATGACGATCGTCGTTGGTTGCGGTGTCGTGAGCTTGATCCCGGCCGGCGCCTTGTACTCGACCGCGTGCGAGAAGCCCAGCGCGAGCTGCAAGCCATATGGCCGCGGCTCGGCTTTGTAACCGACGCCCGTGATCTCGAGCTGCTTCTTGTATCCCTTCGTCACGCCCTCGACCATGTTCGCGATCAGCGAACGCGTGAGGCCGTGCAGCGACTTATGGTTCGTTTCCTCGGACGCACGGTTCACGTTGAGCGTATTGTCTGCCCGCTCGACGCTGATGCCGTCCGGAACCTTGTGCGCCAGCTCGCCCTTGGGACCTTTCACCTTCACCGTATTTCCGTCGACCGTCACCGTCACCCCGGCTGGGATGGCGACGGGCATCTTTCCGATTCGCGACATGGTCGTGGTCTCCTTTACCAGATGACGGCCACGAGCTCGCCGCCGGTGCGCGCCTGTCGCGCCTCACGGTCGGACATCAAGCCCTTGTTCGTGCTCACGATCGCCATGCCGAGTCCGTTGCGCACGCGTGGAATCTCCGCGGCGCCGACGTACTTACGGAGACCAGGCGTCGAAACGCGCTGCAACTGGCGAATCACCGGCTGTCCGCCGGCATACTTGAGCCGCACGCGAAGAATCTGCCTGCCCTCTTCGGTCGCCAACGTCTGATAATCCTGAATGTAGTTGTTCTCCTTCAGGATTCGCGCGATCTCGGTCTTCATCTTCGACACCGGCATATCGACGCGGCGATGCTTCGATCCGCAGGCATTGCGGATCCGCGTCAACATATCGGCGATCGGGTCAGTCATGCTCATGTAGTTGCCTCGATTCCTCTCGTTTCCGTAGACGTGGAGGATGAATGTTGAATTCAGGGTTGAGAGCGAAGTGTCGAGGGAAGGTTGATGGCGCGCTTGGCGCACCACTTGTGCATCCGCCGGACGAGCTACTGAACATCACATGCCGTTCAGCGCCGCAGGCGCGCACATTCCCTCCATCCTGTACCCTCCACCCTGCTCTACCAGCTTGCCTTTCTCACTCCAGGGATCATTCCCTGAAGCGACAGCTCGCGGAAGCAGATTCGGCACAGCCCGAAGCGACGCAGGTACGCGCGCGACCGGCCGCAACGGCCGCAGCGATTGTGCTGCCGCACCGCGAACTTCGGCTTCCGTTTGCTCTTCTCGACCATGGCCTTACGAGCCATCTGTGCACTCTCTAATGAAGGTTGCTTGCTGCCCGTTGCTCGTTGCCGCTCGCCAGTGACTAACACCTCATCGCCGGCAACTCATTCCTACATCGCGCGTCCGCCCTTCTTGTCGTCCGAACGGAACGGCATGCCGAGCTCCTTGAGGAGCGCGTACGCCTGATCGTCCTTGTTCGTGCTCGTGACGAACGTGATGTCCATCCCGTGGATCGACTCGATCGAGTCGTAGTTGATCTCCGGGAAGATCATTTGCTCCTTCACGCCGAGCGAATAATTGCCACGGCCATCAAACGACTTGGTGCCGAGTCCGCGGAAGTCGCGAATTCGCGGGATCGCGACCGTGATGAAACGGTCGAGGAACTCCCACATCCGCGCGCCACGCAACGTCACCGCCGCGCCGATCTCCTGGCCCTCGCGCAGTCCGAAGTTGGCGATCGACTTCTTCGCCTTCTTCTTCACCGGCTGCTGCCCCGTAATCGTCGCCAACTCTTCCACGACCGAATCCAACGCTTTGGGCTGCTTGATCGCTTCGCCCACGCCGACGTTGATCACGATCTTCTCGAGTTGCGGCACTTCGTGCGGGTTGGTGAACCCGAACTGCGTCATCAACTTCGAGCGAACCGTGGCTTGGTAGAAGTCCTTGAGCCGCGGTGACGGAATCGGCAACGCAGCGCCGGCATGCGGGCCACGGACTTTACCCTCGCCGCCCTTCTTTCCGCCGCCCTTGCCGCTCTTCTTCTCTTTTTCCTTCGTAGCCATATGGATTTCCTATTTCGCTCTTGGAATCGCGTCGCCGCTCTTCACGCTGATGCGTTCCTTGGTTCCGTCTTCATCGATCTGTCGGCGTGCACGAGTCGGCGTGCCGCTTTTTGGATCGAGCAACATCACGTTCGACGAGTGGATCGGCGCCGGGAATTCCATGATGCCGCTCTGCTCGTCGGGCGTCCGCGCGCGACGATGACGCTTCGCGATGTTGACGCCTTCGACCGTGATGCGGCCCGTCTTGCGATAGACGCGCATCACCTTGCCTTCCTTGCCCTTGTCGTCGCCGCGCATCACACGGACCGTGTCGCCCTTGGTGACGTGCAGCTTCATGCGCTCCGCGTTGCCCGCGTGGCGCTTCCGATTGACGGCCTTCGGCCGATCGGTCTTACGATGCTTGAGAATTCTCATATTTAGATGACCTCGGGCGCCAACGACACGATCTTCATGTACCGCTTCTCGCGCAGCTCGCGCGCGACCGGTCCGAAGATGCGCGTTGCCCGCGGCTCCCCTTGCTCATTGATGATCACGACGGCGTTCTCGTCGAAGCGGATGTAACTCCCGTCCTTCCGCCGCGTCTCCTTGGCCGTGCGCACGACCACCGCGCGCGCGACGTCCGATTTCTTCACCGTGCCATTCGGCAGCGCGTTCTTCACGGCCACGATCACGACGTCCCCAAGGCCGGCATAGCGCCGGCGGGTCCCACCCAACACGCGAATGACCTGTGCGGTCTTCGCGCCCGAGTTGTCCGCGACCTTGACCATCGACTCTTGCTGGATCATGGATCGTCTCCCTTACCGCGCCCGCTCGACGATCTCGACCACGCGCCAACGCTTGTCCTTCGACAGCGGCCGCGTCTCAGCAATACGCACCGTGTCGCCGGTCTTGGCGGTGTTCTCCTCGTCGTGCGCTTTCACTCGCCGTGTGCGAGTGACCATTTTGCTGTACACGGGATGCGGCACGCGACGCTCGATCGCGACCACGACCGTTTTCTGCATCTTGTCGCTCACCACGAGGCCGACGCGCGTCTTCCGCGATCCCCGGGCTTCCGCGGCATTCACTCCGCTCGCGGCGTTCGTCTTTGTCGTCTCAGCCATTGGTTTGCTCTCGCAGCACAGTCTTTAAGCGCGCGATATCCCTGCGAATCACGCGAAGGCGAAGCGGATCCTCGAGCGGCTCGGTCGCGCTCCGAAACTGCAAGCGAAACCGCTCTTCCTCGAGCTCGCGGATTCGTGCCGCGACGTCTTCAGCTCTCATCTCTCGAATTTCTTCAGCCCGCATTGGTATGCGCCTCCTCGCGAGCCAGGAACTTCGTCCGCACCGGCATCTTCGCCGCCGCGAGCGCCATTGCCTTCTCGGCGATCTCGCGCGTGACGCCTTCGAGCTCGAACATCACTCGGCCCGGCTTCACGACGGCAACCCACATTTCCGGCGACCCTTTGCCTTTGCCCATGCGGGTCTCGGCCGGCTTCTTCGTGATTGGCTTATCTGGGAAGACGCGGATCCAGACTTTGCCGCCGCGCTTGATGTGGCGCGTGAGCGCGACACGGGCGGCTTCGATTTGGCGAGCCGTGATCCAGCCCGGCTCCAACGTTTGCAAGCCATAGGTGCCGAACGAGATCTCACTCCCACGATGGGCGAGACCCGTCGTACGACCCTTGAACCGCTTGCGGAATTTGACGCGCTTTGGACTCAGCATTGATCCGTCTCCTCCTTACATGCCGGAGG
>JAICYT010000173.1 GCA_025934075.1 Gemmatimonadaceae bacterium | reverse complement strand
GCGATCGTGCCGTTCTTCGGTACGCTCTTGTCGACAACGCTTCCAGCGCTCTTTGTGCTCACCGGCAACGGGTACTTGGCGTTCGGACCGTTCGGTCACGCGCTGCTCGTCGTGGGACTCGGCGTGGTCGTGCACTTGATCGAGGGCAACATCGTCTCGCCGCTGGTGATGTCGAAGAAGGTCGATCTTCCGCCAGTGCTCACGATCATGGCGGTGCTCGTGATCGGCCAACTGCTCGGCGGTCTTGGATTGATCATCGCACTGCCGACGCTCGCCGCGCTGATGGTGGTCATACGGAGAATCCTCATCACGCGCATCTACGAAGGCCAAGGCTTCCGTCGCACCACACGCGAGCGGCCGTTGGTGCTCCGCGTTCCAGTTCCCGGAGGCGGCGTGACGACGGCGCCCGGACCGCCGATCGATGTCATCACCTACGCCGAACAACACGGTCGCAGTAAAAGCGCGTGAGGTGGAGGTGACTTCTGAATTCACGTGCTGGTGCGACCGCTGTCGCAAGCTTTCGATGATGGGCGTTTCGGCGTGATGTCGCAGCGTAGAGCGCGATGGTGTATCGATCTTCGTGATTGTCGCCCTCGAGCTCTGCGGACTCACCAAACGATTTACCGCCGGTGCCGGCGGATGCCTCGCATCGGTCGACGTTCTGCGCGGAGTCAGCCTCTCGGTCGCGGCGGGAGAATCCTTCGCGCTCGTCGGCTCTAGTGGAGCAGGGAAGTCGACGCTTCTGCTGTGCGCCGCCGGTCTGCTGAGCCACGACGGCGGGGAAATGCGCTGGTTCGGTGAAGCCGAACGTGCGGCCGCCGCGCGGCGAGTCGTGTATCATTGCACACAGGGCGACCTGCTTCATTCGCGACCGGGCGAGAATCCCGTCCTTCATTTGCTCGACATCCGGTTCGGCGTCGATGGTGGTCGCAACATGGCGACTTGGATCGGCCGTCGCTGCGACGCGGGAGATGCCGTGATCGTCGCTACGCGGGACGAGGATCTCGCGTATCATCTTGCTTCGCGCGTCGTCGTGCTGCGGAGTGGCCGGCTGTATTCCGATGCGCGGCCACGCTCGCGTGTTGCCGAGCATGCGCGATGCTAGGAATGAATCGCGGTTGTCTGTTTTGTTGACCGCTCATTCGGAGGCGCCTAGCATTCACAAACGATTCCCACAACCGTTAGTCGATGCCGCCCCCGCCTCAGTCCGACTCGTCCGCCGCCACGCCGCCGTTTCGCCTCTACAATACGCTGACTCGATCGGTAGAACCCTTCGAGCCGGCCGAAGGTGACACCGTACGCTTTTACAGTTGCGGCCCGACAGTCTACAATCCGGCGCACCTGGGGAATTTCCGCACGTTCCTGTTCGCGGATCTGCTGCGGCGAACGCTTCGGCTGCGCGGCTGGAAGGTCCGTCAGGTCATGAACCTGACCGATGTCGACGACAAGATCATCCGCCGGGCGCACGAGCAGGGTAAGACGATTCGCGAGGTGACCGAACCCGTCACGGCCATCTTTCATGAGGACCGGGAGTACCTGCGGATCGAGCGCGCTGAAGTGTATCCCAAGGCGACGGACTACATCCCGCAGATGATTGCGTTGGTCGCGCGGCTGATCGAGCAAGGCGTGGCGTATCAGGCGGACGACAAGTCAGTGTATTTCGCGATCGACCGGTTTCCGCCATATGGCAAGCTCTCGCGGCTCGACACGCGCGAGGTGCGAGCTGGAGCGCGGGTCGCGCAAGACGATTACTCGAAGGAGAACGCGCAGGACTTTGCGTTGTGGAAGGCCGCGAAGCCGGAGGACGAGGCCGCAGGCGCGGCCTGGGACTCGCCCTGGGGACGTGGACGCCCCGGGTGGCATCTCGAATGCTCGGCCATGGCGATCGATCTGTTGGGTGAGACGTTGGACATTCACTGCGGCGGCGTCGACCTGATCTTCCCTCATCACGAAGACGAGATCGCGCAGTCCGAGGCGGCGACGGGTCATACGTTCTCGCGCTTCTGGTGCCACGGTGCCTTCTTGTTGAATGAGGGCGCGAAGATGGCGAAGCGCGTGGGCAACGTGACGACCGTCCAGGGTTTGCGCGAAGGGCAGGTGTCGGCGGCGGCGGTGAGGCATTTCGTCTTCAACACGCATTATCGGAAGGAGCTCAACCTGTCGGAGGAGGCACTCGAGGCGTCGACGCATGCCGTGCGTCGCGTTGGAGATTTTGCCGAGCGCTTGGCGGGCGCGACAGGTGGGACTCAGGAGTTGGCGCGTGCGGCGGACGTCGCGCTCGCCGAGGTCGAGGCCGCGCTATTCGACGATTTGAATGCTCCGAACGCTTTGGCTGGTCTGTTTACGTTCATCACTCGGGCGAACGCCGAGCTCGACCGTCATGGAAGCGACAAATCGGCGTTGGAGCGGGCGCGGGAGGTGTTTGCGCATATCAACGGTGTGCTGGACATTGTTCCGGACCGTCGGATCGATGACCCTGAGCTCGTCGCATGGGTTGACGAGCGAATTGCGGCGCGTCGGGCGGCGCGCGACCGGCGAGATTTCGGCGAGGCGGATCGGATCCGTGCCGAGTTGGCGGGGCGGGGGATTGTTATCGAGGACACGCCGGCGGGGACGAAGTGGAAACCGGATCGCTAGCCGATTTCATGCGCGCGTTTGAGGGTGCTCGCGATGTGCGTTGTTGCAGATTTTCCGTCAAAGTGATGGGTCGACGGCTAAGCGCCGACGCCAACACGGCTTGACACTCTTTCTCGCCCCACTTATCCTACGAGTCTCGCGCAAAAATGGCCGTCTGCTGACGTAGCTCAATTGGCAGAGCACCTGATTTGTAATCAGGCGGTTGCCAGTTCGATTCTGGCCGTCAGCTCTGCATTGGGCGGATTTGTGTCGTCGCCGCGATCAGGGTGTTGTACAAGGCTGGAAAGGCGCGAATATCCGGTGGGGTGGCCGAGTGGCTAATGGCAGCAGACTGTAAATCTGCCGGGTTTACGCCCTACGAAGGTTCGAATCCTTCCCCCACCATTCGGTGGCTCGTGATGGTTCGAGCAAAGTGGAGCGAGTAGCGCGACAGTGGTGAGCCGTAGTGAACTGTGGTGTGGCGTGAGTAGGGGAAGGGCAACGCGGGAGTAGCTCAGCTGGTAGAGCGCAAGCCTTCCAAGCTTGATGTCGCGGGTTCGAGCCCCGTCTCCCGCTCTGGGCTGGTGGAACGGCGGGCGAGAAAAGAAAAAAGTGTTGCTGACGTAGCTCAGTTGGTAGAGCACACCCTTGGTAAGGGTGAGGTCATCGGTTCAATCCCGATCGTCAGCTCTCGAAGTCAGGGTTGAGGGTGGAGTGTAGAGGGTGAAGGGTCGGAACGCGGCGCGCTGCGCCGCTTTTTTGAACGCCACATCATCACATTCCGGAGCGGCGCGAACAGCGCCGCGCACGTTCCCTCCGCCCTCAACCCTGTACCCTCAACCCTGTAGTTAGCTATGCCTAGAGACAAGATCATTCTGGCGTGCAGCGACTGTAAGAATCGCAACTACTTCACGACGAAGAACAAGCGCTTGCATCCGGAGCGCGTCGAATGGAAGAAGTATTGCCCGCGCTGCAACACGCATAAGGTGCATAAGGAAACCAAGTAATGGCCGACGCCGTCGCACGTCCGAGCGGATCAGGCGCTGGTGGTGCGGGACCGAACAACGGCCCCGGTGCCATCAGTCGTCTCGTCGCGTTCTATCACGGCGTAATGGCCGAAATGCGCAAGGTGACCTGGCCCGATTTCCCGCAGGTTCGCTCGGCGACGATCTCGATCATCATTTTCGTGCTCATCTTGGGTCTGGTGATCACGATTCTCGACTTTGTGCTCCAAGGCATTCTGATCAAGATGATCCCATCGCTCTTCGCGGGCCGTTGAACACCATGGCGGAGCACCGTTGGTACGCCATCCAGACAACGGCGGGGCACGAGAACAAGGTTCGGTCGCTAGTGCAGCGGAAGATCGACGGAGATGCTCGCGCTCCCGAAGAGCGTCCGATCCGTCAGGCGCTGGTGCCGACTCAGGAAGTGGTCGAGATCAAGAACGGCAAGAAGGTCACGGTGGAGCGAAAGCTCTATCCGGGGTATGTATTGGTGGAGATGGACCTGAATCAGGAAACCGCGCACGTCATCAACGGAATTCAGGGTGTGATCAAGTTCGTGGGACACGATTCGCGTTTCCCGCAACCGCTCCGCCCCGACGAAGTGAACCGTCTCTTAGGCATTGCCGACGAAGCGGAAGCCGAGGCGCCAAAGGAAGAAATTCCGTTCATGGTGGGTCAAGCTGTGGCGATCACCGAAGGACCATTCACCGATTTCAACGGTACGGTCGAAGAGGTGATGCCGGACAAGGGCAAGGTTCGGGTGTCGGTGTCGTTGTTTGGACGGCCGACGTCGGTTGAATTGGACTATCTGCAGTTGAGAGCGTATTGAGGGTGGTACGGTGGTAGGGCCGTTCGCTGGCGCTCGCTTGAACGGTGGTACGTAGCCACAGTCCCGTTCCACTGTTCCACTGTTCCACGGTTCCACCGTTCCACCGGCTGTTCGTCGGCGACCACTCCGACGCTAAACGCACAGTGGGAGAACGTCCGCCGCCTCGGCGGAGCTCTACACAAGGAGTTTTATGGCAAAGAAAGTCACGGGGTTCGTCAAGCTGCAGATCCCCGCGGGCAAGGCCAACCCAGCCCCTCCGGTGGGTACGGCGCTTGGTCCGCAAGGGATCAACATCATGGCCTTCTGCAAAGAGTTCAACGCTCGGACGCAAGGCCAGGACACGATTCTCCCGGTCGAGATCACGATCTTCTCCGACAAGTCGTTTTCGTTCATCACCAAGACGCCGCCCGCGGCTGTCCTGCTGAAGAAGGAAGCCGGCATCGAGAAGGGATCGGGTCAACCGAACCGCAACAAAGTCGGCCGCGTCACCAAGGCGCAGGTCCGCAAGATCGCAGAGATCAAGATGCCCGACCTCAACTGCGAAACGATCGAGTCCGCCATGATGATGGTGGCCGGAGCGGCTCGCTCGATGGGCTTGGAGGTCGTGGACTGATGCCGGAACACGGAAAGAAGTACATGGCCGCGGCCAAGAACCGCGACATCGCATCGAATTACCAGCCCCGTCAGGCGCTGGAGATCGTCAAGAAGTCATCATTCGCGAAGTTTGACGAGACGGTCGAAGTCGCCGTCCGACTTGGCGTCGACCCGCGCCACGCCGATCAGGTCGTGCGCGGAACGGTCGTGTTGCCGGCCGGCACCGGAAAGTCGGTGCGCGTGCTGGTGATCGCCGCCGGCGACAAAGCGCGTGAGGCGCAGGACGCTGGCGCCGACTTCGTCGGCAACGAGTTCATTCAGAAGATCAAAGACGGCTGGCTCGACTTCGACGTGCTCATCGCCACACCGGACCAAATGGGTCAGCTCGGCGCGCTCGGTCGCGTTCTAGGACCGCGCGGACTCATGCCGAACCCCAAGGCCGGCACGGTGACGTTCAACGTCGGAAACGCCGTCCGCGAAACGAAGGCTGGAAAGATCGAGTTCCGCGTCGACAAGGCGGGGAACGTCCACGCGCCGATTGGAAAAGTCTCATTCGGTGTCGAGGCGCTGGAGACCAACTTCACCGCTTTCATGGATCAGATCGTCCGCTCCAAGCCGGCGGCCGCGAAGGGCGTGTACGTCAGGAACGTTTCGGTCTCGAGCACCATGGGACCCGGCGTAATGGTCGACTCCACTCTCTACCGGACCTGATCCATGAAGCGAGCCGACAAAGAGCAGCTCGTCATCGAGCTCAAAGAGAAACTCGAGGGAGCAACGGCCCTCTACTATACAGACTTCACGGGCTTGAACGTGAAGCGCATGACGGAGCTACGCCGCCGCTTCCGCCGGGCGAACGTGGAATACGTCGTCATCAAGAACACTCTCGCGCTGCGCGCCGTAAACGAGAGTGGTCTCGTTTCGCAGCGTCTGCGCGGGCCGACCGGCCTCGTCGTCACCAAGGATCCGGTCGTCGCCGCCAAACTTCTCACGGACTTCGCCAAGGAGAACGATCAGAAGCCGGCGGTCAAGGGTGGGTTGTTCGAGGGCAAGTCGATCGACAAAGCCCAGGTGACGAAGCTGGCTGCCATGCCGTCGCGCGAGCAGATGCTCGCCCAGCTTGGCGCCGGATTGCAATCCCCGATGGCCGCCTTCGTGGGCGCGCTCAACGGGTTGTTGTACACGTTCGCGGGAGCACTCGAAGGGCTGCGCACGCAGCGCGAAGGCGCCTCGGCGGGCGGATCCGCCTGAAAGTCGGTCAGCGACCGACATACGTAACACTGACCGATCTACCGACTGACCGACTTTTATAACACCAGGAGAATTCCGAAAATGCCTACGACCATGAGCAAGGACGAGATCCTCGACGCGATTGGCAACATGTCCGTCTTCGACCTCGCCGAGCTGATCGAAGCCTTCAAGACGAAGTTCAACGTCACGATCGCGGCTGCGCCAGTTGGCGGCGCTCCCGCGGCTGGTGGCGGTGCTGGCGCAGCGGCTCCCGCGGCTGAAGAGCAGACCGAGTTCGACGTCGTGCTCAAGGAAGCGGGCGGCAAGAAGATTCAGGTCATCAAGGTGGTGCGCGAGATCACGGGTCTTGGGCTCAAGGAAGCCAAGGATCTCGTCGACGGCGCGCCGCAGAGCGTCAAGGCCGGCGTCTCGAAGGATGAGGCCGCGCAGATCAAGGCCAAGTTGGAAGAGCAGGGCGCGACGGTTGAAGTGAAGTGACCGCGTAGCTGTCATCCCGAGCCTAGCGAGAAATCTGCTTCGTAGGTGACGAGCAGATCCTCGCTTCGCTCAGAATGACGCTTCGTCTCACTTCTCTTTCGCCGAGCGCCGCTTAGTGCACGCGATTCTTTTCGTTCCATCACATCTCTGTAGGTCAAAGGCCGCCCCGACGGTCGCGATTTTCGAAATCGCGCACCTCCGGGGCTCTGGCCGTTTTTTCGCCTGCCCACGGGTGAACAATGTCTGAGTCGATCAAGCAAATTTCTTTCGGTAAGCTCGACCAGGGGATGGAAATGCCCCACCTCCTGGACATCCAGACGCGCGCCTTCGAGGCGCTGCTGCAACTGGATGCCGCCTCTCACGACCGCGAAGACATCGGTCTCGAACGGGTCTTCAAAGACCTGTTCCCAATCACCGACGTCCACGAAAACTTCTCCCTCGAGTTCGTTCGCTACTCACTCGGTGAACCCAAGTACACCGTCGAAGAGTGCATCGAACGCGACATGACGTACTCGGCGCCGCTGAAAGCGACGCTGCAACTCGTCATCAACGAAGTGGTCAACGAGCAAAAGCGACCGCGCAACATCATCGAGAAAGAGGTCTATCTCGGTGAGCTGCCGTTGCTCACGCCCCTTGGCACCTTCGTCATCAACGGCGCGGAACGCGTCATCGTCAGCCAGCTGCACCGCTCGCCGGGCGTCGTCTTCGAAGAAGCGACGCACCCGAACGGTCAGCGACTGATTTCGGCGCGCATCATCCCGTTCCGCGGATCGTGGGTCGAGTTCACCGTCGACATCCACGATGTCGTCTACGTGCACATCGACAAGAAGAAGAAATTCCCGGCCACCGCGCTGCTTCGCGCGTTCGGCTATGGAACGAACTCGGACATTCTGCGACTCTTCTTCGCCGTGCGTGAGCTCGATCTCACCAAGAAGCGTGAGAGCCGCACCGATGTGCGCGAGCTGATCGGCGCCATCATCGCCGAAGACATCGCACTCCCGGGCGAAGCCACCGCCGAGGATGCGCCGAAAGCGCGCACCAAGAAGGCGAAGGCCGAGCGCGAGCGCGCCGAAAACGTGCTGCTCGTCAAAGAAGGCGACGAGCTCACGGAAGAGGTTTACAACCGACTTCGCCGGCAGAACATCGACAGCGTCAAGGTCTTTGCGTCGCACATGCGCATCGATTTGCGCGACGAGCAGGATGCGATCGAGCGCGGTGAGCGCCCGGTTCGCCGCCAGCTCGCGCTCGACGTCGTCGACTCGGACGGCGAAGTGATCGCCGAAGTCGGACAGAACTTGACCGACGCGGTCATCAAGAAGATTCGCAAGGCCGACATCACGAAGGTCAACGTCTTCGTCGCATCGGGCCGTGCCGAATCGACGCTGATCAAGAACACCTTGGCGAAGGATCCGACGCACAGCGAGAAGGAATCGCTGTCGCAGATCTACGCGCTCCTGCGCCCCGGCGACGCGCCGGATGCGCAGACGGCCAAGCAGGCGCTCGAGCGATTGTTCTTCTCGCCGAAGCGCTACGACCTCGGTCGCGTCGGCCGCTACAAGATCAATCAGCGGCTCGGCATGACCATGCCGGCCGATTACACCGTGCTCTCGAAGGAAGATTTCGTCGAGATCGTCCGCTACCTCGTGGAGCTGCACGAAGGCCGCGGTCACGTCGACGACATCGATCATCTTGGCAACCGGCGCATTCGTTCGGTTGGTGAGTTGATCGCGAATCAGTTCTCGGTCGGTCTGTCGCGCATGGCTCGCTTGGTCAAGGAGCGCATGTCGATCAACACCGATCCGGAAAAGATC
>JAICYT010000005.1 GCA_025934075.1 Gemmatimonadaceae bacterium | reverse complement strand
TGGCGAATCAAACGACTCTCAGGACCGCCGAGCTTTTTGGGGTCGCCGCGGATCGCGATACGCGTCCTCGGACGGACCGACTTCTGCGCGACAGCGTACGGCGCGGCGCCATGAACGCCGCGAGATGTTCCGCCGCTCTCTTGGACGCGTCGATCCACGGCAGGTGACCGGCGTCCGGCACCATTTCGAGGCGCGCATTGGGTATCGCGTCCACCAGCGTGCGCGCGGCATCGGGCGCGCCGAAGGTGTCTCGTTCACCCCAAAAGAATGACATCGGTGTCGCGATCAATGAAAGATCCGTCATCGACAATAGGTCACGACGCCGAACGCGACCGCACAGCGTCGCGTCATTCTCACGGGTCGGCGTGTACGTGCTGAGCGCGGCGTACCACTTGAGCATATCCATGATGTCAGGACGCGAGAGGCTCGCGGCTTCGTGTCCCATTTGGCCGAGCATGCGCGCTGACCCTTCGAGCGATGGCTTCTGAAGATGGCGCAGCACGGATCCAACGATCGGAAATGATTGCGCCAGCAACGGGAGCGGTGTACGCACACCGGGAACGAGCGCTGGCGCTCCTAGATGCACCATCCGCGAGACTCGCTCGGGGTGCGCAGCGGCGAATACGAGAGCGATGTAGCTGCCGAATGAGCTCGCGACGATCGCTGACTGATCGAGCCCGATCGCATCGAGCACCTCGCGCAACATCTGAACGGCGTAGTCGCGCACCCGGCGCGGTCCTTTCTTCGCCGGCTCGCTCAAGCCAGCGCCCGGCTGCTCGATCATAACGCAGCGGAAGTCGGCCAGACGTTTCACCAGCGGCGCCCATGATGCCGCCGCGTTGGAGCCACCATGCACCAACACAATCGTTGGCCCGGCGCCATGTGTGAGCACGCGAACGCTGGTGCCGAGTCCAGGGAGGTCAACCTCATGCTCCATTGGCACGACGCCGACTGCCCGCATCCAAAAACGCCGCTCGGCGATGCGATACGCTTTCGCGTTGAGCGTCACTGCGGTTTGAGACTCCGCACGGTCTTCGTCGACTCGATGTAGGTTTTGGTCATCATCGGCTCGAGGGAAGATGAAGCCGTCGAACGATCCCCACAAGAACGCGGACGCCAGCGTCAGAGCGCGCCGCGACGGGTATCGCCGATGTCAGCGGTGGCTGCGTACGTCGGCTTCTTGCGCGCCGGCGCGGCTTGCTCGAACGCGTAGGCGAGTTTGAGCAAGGTGGCCTCGCTCCACGCTCGCCCGACGAACGACAACCCGACCGGAAGCCCACGCACGAACCCCATCGGCACAGTTACGTGCGGGTAGCCTGCGACCGCGGCCGGCGCCGTGAATGAACCGCCGCCACCCGGATCGCCATTGACGAGATCGATCAGTCCCGCCGGTCCCTGCGTAGGCGCAACCAGCGCGTCGAGCTTGTATTTCGCCATCGTCGCGTCGATGCCTTGCGCGCCCATGAGACGCCGATTGCTCGCGAGCGTGTCGAGATACTTCTTCTCGGTGAGCGGCCCTTTCTTCTGCGCCCGCTCCATGATCTCTTGGCCGAAGTAGCGTAGCTCGCGACTGGCATTCTTTGTGTTGAACGCGATGACGTCAGCCAGTGAATGAACGGCGACGCTCGGCCCGAGCTGACTCAGATACGCGTTCAGATCGGCCTTGAACTCATAGAGCAACAAGTCGAACTCGGAATCGTCGGTCTTGCCGGCCGTGGCGATGTCGGCGGGGTCGACGATCGTCGCGCCATGCTGCTTCATGAGATCGATCGCGGATGCGAGCAGCTTGTCCGTCTCGACGTGATAGCCCGTGTACTGCTTGCGAGCGACTCCGATGCGCGCGCCGCGCAACCCGTTTCTGTCGAGCGCGGTCGTGTAATCGACGAGTGAATGTCCCGCGCTTGCTTTCGTTGCGACGTCGCGAGGGTCGACGCCTGTCAGCGCGCTGAGCAGAATCGCGGCGTCGCGAACGGTGCGCGTCATCGGACCCGCGGTGTCTTGGCTGTGCGCGATCGGAATGATGCCCGAACGTCCGATCAATCCGACTGTGGGCTTGATGCCAACGAGCCCCGCGGCCGCCGACGGCGATGTCACCGAACCATCGGTCTCCGTGCCGATCGCGACGGCGCAATAGCTCGCTGCCGCCGCCGATCCAGATCCGGAGCTCGAGCCCGATGGCGTTCGGTCGAGCGCGTACGGATTTCGCGTCTGGCCGCCACGACCGCTCCATCCACTCGTGGAATGCGTCGAGCGAAAGTTCGCCCACTCACTCAAGTTCGTTTTGCCGAGGATGACCGCGCCAGCCGCTCGCAATCGCTCGGCGACAAACGAATCTCTGGCGGCGATGTTGCCGGCCAGTGCGAGCGAACCAGCGCTCGTATGCATCTTGTCGGCCGTGTCGATGTTGTCCTTGATCAACACCGGAACGCCGTGCAGCGGCCCGCGCACTTTCCCCGACTTTCGCTCGCCGTCGAGCCGCGCCGCAATTGCTTCGGCGTCCGGATTCAGCTCGAGCACCGCGTTGATTGCGGGACCGCTCTGATCCATGGCGCCGATCCGTTCGATGTACTGCCGTGTGAGTGACGCCGATGTTTCGCTGCCGGACCGCATGCGGGACTGGAGATCATCGATCGTCAGCTCCTCGAGAGCGAACGGCGGTGCAGGCAACGCAGATTTCGGAGACTGGCCGAGATCGAGTCGACCGTGTCGCGTCACGACTACACCGGCGATCGTCGCTGCGACGAAATTGCGCCGGGTCAGCGGTTGTGCACGTTCGTCATCGCGCTCGTCGGTCATCATTCGATAGAGGCAGGTTGGAGGTTTCGGGAAAGGTTGGTGGCGCACTCTGCGCGCGACGATTGTTACGGCCACTTGTCCGCGACGACGCTGCCGACTCCCGGCTCGTAGACTACGCCCGGCTTGAGTACGATGAAGAGCGCATTCGACCCGCCGACGTCGGGCACCGTCGTGTCGAAGCAATCACGGAATCGCATCTCGGCGATGTGCTCCGGCTCGATCTCATAGAGCGCGAACACGATGTCGGAGATCCCGGACACTGCCTGGCCGCGCGAAATGTGCTCGCGGGCTACGGCCATGTCGTTCCGAGGAACGAATCGGATTCGCGATCCGTTCACCCAGAGATTGATCCGATCGCCGTTGCACGGCGCGCGTCCACCGGCCATGTCGGGGCGCAGCTTCGTGATGATGTCCCACGACGTGAATAGCGGTCGCGTGCTGGCGGCAATCGCGTCGGCGTCGATCGAATAGATTTTCGTCTTGAGATCTTCCTTTGCGGTGATCTTGACCGCGTCGAGTGTCTTGGCCGATGGCGGCGGCACGACGATGGAGAGTGAAATCGTATCGCGCGAGCCCATCTCGAAGACGCGGTCGCTTCGCGGGTACCCGATTTTGCGCACGACAATGTCGTATTCGCCGTCGTCCGAGGCGAAGCCGATCGTCGCCCGACCATATTGATCGGTCGAACCGTGCGCGATTATGGCGTTGAGGCCGCGAACCACCGCAAGGTCGGCGGCCGTGACCGCTGATCCCGCCGAATCGACAACGAACACTCGAACGACAGCTTGCTTGGTTCGCGATGCAGACCGTTGCGCCGTCGCGCTCGATGCGACGGTTCCGAACGCCGCGCCGACGACGAGTGGCAGGGCGACGGCGAGGTTCATGTGCGACTCGGAACAAGGATTACTTTGCCCGTCGTCTTTCGCGACGCCAGTGCGGCGTGCGCATCACCTGCTTTCTCGAGCGGGAACTCCGCGCCGATCCGCACCGACAACTCTCCCGATTCGACCCACGCGAACAGATCATTCATGCGTGCGAGCAACTCATCGCGGGTCGCGAGGTAGTGGTTGAGTGTCGGTCGGGTCAGGAACAATGAGCCTTTCCGATTGAGTATCTGCGGATCGAACGGCGGTACGGCTCCGCTCGACTGCCCGAATAGGGCCATCATCCCGCGCTTGGCCAAACTGTCCAGCGACTTGTCGAATGTCGACTTGCCCACAGAGTCGTACACCACGTGGACACCGACGTTACCCGTGATGCGTCGGGTCGCGGCGGCGAAGTCTTCCGTCGTGTAGTCGATCATTTCGTCGGCGCCGGCCCCGTGCGCGAGCTTGCGCTTTGCCTCGGTCGACGCAGTGCCGATCACGAAAGCTCCGCGCTTCTTCGCGATCTGACAGAGCAGAAGTCCAACTCCGCCGGCCGCCGCCTGCACGAGCGCCTTGTGACCGCGCGCGAGCGGAAACGTCGACGTCGCGAGATAATGCGCGGTCATACCTTGCAAACACACCGCGGCCGCGACCTTGCTGCTCACGCCATCGGGAATTCGAACGGCGAATTCCGCCGCGACCAGCGCGCGCTCGGCGTAGGTGCCCTTCATACGCTGCGAGACCACACGATCACCAACCCGAAATCCGGTTACGTTCGCGCCAAGCGCACGCACGATCCCGGCAGCCTCGGCGCCGGGAGTGAATGGCCGCGGAAGAGAATAGGCCCCTTCTCGCTGGTAGATCTCGATGAAGTTGACGCCGATCGCCTCGAGGTCGACGAGCAGCTCGCCTGGCCCCGGCGTTGGATCGGGAAGCTCGTCAAGCTTTAGGACTTCGGGCCCGCCCGTTTCGTGAACTCTGATCGCTTTCATCGTTCCACCGTTCCACCGCTATTTGAGCATCGCCTTCGCGATCGTCTGCAGCTGCATGTTGCTCGTGCCTTCATAGATCGCGCCGATCTTCGCATCGCGATAGAACTTCTCCGCCGGATAATCCTTCGTGTAGCCGTAACCGCCGAACAGCTCGAGCGAGATCGACGTCACGCGCTCGGCGACCTGGGACGAAAACAGCTTTGCCATCGCGCCTTCCATCGCGATGTCCTTGCCGGAATCCTTGAGCCGCGCCGCGTTGTAGACCATGAGACGAGCGGCCTCGAGCTCGGTACGCGCTTGCGCGAGTTGGAATTGAATGCCTTGAAAGTCGGCCAGCTTTTTTCCGAATTGCGAGCGATCTTTCACGTACTCCGTCGCCGCCTGAAGCGCGCCTGCCGCGACACCGATCATCTGTGCGCCGATGCCGACTCGCCCTTCGTTCAACGTCTCGATCGCGATCTTGTAGCCCTGTCCGACCGGGCCGAGCACGTTCTCGTTCGGGACTTCGACGTCGTCGAGGATGAGCTCAGTCGTACTGGACGCGCGAATGCCGAGCTTGTCTTCCTTCTTGCCGACCGCGAAGCCCTTGAAGCCGCGCTCGACGACGAACGCCGTGATCCCCTTGTAGCCCGCCGACGGATTCGCGTTGGCGAACACGACGTAGATCTGCGCCTCGGCGCCATTGGTGATCCACATCTTGCGACCGTTCAGAATCCAGCCATCCCCGCGCTGCTCGGCGCGCGCTTGCATGCCGAACGCGTCCGACCCGGACGACGGCTCCGAGAGCGCGTACGCTCCGACCTTCTCGCCGGTGAGCTGCGGCAGATATGTCGACTTGATGTAGTCGCTGCCGTAGGAGCGAATCGGGTAATTGACGAGCGTGTTCTGAACGTCCATCAAAATGGCCGCGGCCGGATCGACTTTGCTGATTTCCTCGACGCCGAGTGCGACCATGAAGAGCGAGCCGTCGGCGCCGCCGTATTGTTCGGCGACTTCGATGCCCATCAATCCCATCTCGAAGAACTTCTTGATCAGCGCCGGATCGATCTTGCCGTCGCGCTCCATTTGCTGCACCCGCGGGCGAACTTCCTCGTTGGCGAATCCGGCAACGGCGTCGCGAAACAGCGTCTCGTCGTCGGACAGCGATGTGAGGGGCGCGTGCGACGAGGCGAGCGAAAGATCGTTTGGCATGTGGGCGATGGACGCGCTTACTAGGAGTTTGTTGGCGCGATGATCTCGAGGCCTGCCCGCAGCGCGATCAACTCGGCGAGCTTTTCGTGAACGCCGAACGCGTCGGTCACGCGATAGCTGAGACCAGGAAATTCACGCGCGGCCTCGGCGACGAGACGCGGGATGTCGCGCGTCACGTGCTTGCCAGGCGAGAGCATATAGGGAAACGCGATGACTTCAGTCGCACCGTCGCGCGCACACGCGGCGAACCCTTGAGCGATCGTCGGCTCGGCGAGCTCCATGTGGGCGTAGTGCACCTGGACGGCGTCGCCGAGCATCTGCTGTAAGAGATCTGCGGCGGAGGCGAGCATGTGGTTCGCTTCTTCGCGGACGGAGCCGTGGTCGATGAGCAGAATCGCGCGCATGGACTTCAATATATCGCTAGATACGGTCTATTGACGTTGGTCCTGAAATCGTGCATCGTGTCTCCGGCGTCGATCCGCGCCGAACCTCGAGCGATTCCGCCCCAGCCGGAATCCGTGCGAGGCAAAGGGGGGCAGACTCCCGGATTCGTGTCGTCAGTCCTTTGCGTCACCTCGGGTGCGCTGCTGGGGGGTGGCCCGTGGTGTATCCAAAGGAGATACGACGATGCCTCGCCAGAAGGATCTCAAGCGTCTCGTTCGCGCTCGCATGCAGAAGACGGGTGAAGCGTATACCGCCGCCCGCGCACAAATACTGCGCAAGCCCAAAACAAATCCGTCCCGCGATGGCGGAGGTTCCACGGCGCTTTCGAAGACTCTTTCAGCGCCCGATCCCAGAGAGTTCGCCACGATCGCCGGCATGAGCGACGAGAAGCTGAAGGAGAGCACAGGCTGCACGTGGGAACGTTGGGTGCGCTCGCTGGACCACTACGGCGCCGACAAGATGTCACATCGCGACATCGCCAAGCTCGTGCAAGAGAAATACGAGGTTGGCTCATGGTGGACTCAAACCGTCGCCGTCGGCTACGAGCGCATCAAGGGCCTTCGCGCTCGCGGCCAGCAGCGCAACGGTACATTCCAGATCTCGAAATCACGAACCTACAACGTGCCGGTGACGACGTTGTTCGATGCGTGGACCAACGCGCGAGCGCGTCAGCGGTGGCTGAGAGAGCCTGGCGTGAAGGTCCGTAAGGCGACGCGGCCGAAGTCCATGCGTCTTGGCTGGCCGGACGGTGGGATCGTTGCTGTCGGCTTCTTCCCCAAGGGCGCGTCGAAGAGCTACGTCGCCGTGGAGCACACGAAGCTTCCCGACCGAGCAACGGGTGAGCGAATCAAGCAGGAGTGGTCAGACCGGTTCGACGCACTCGGCGAAGTGCTCGCGGCAAGTTAGTGCCCGAACTTCGTCGCAGACTCGCACCCCGCTAGTTGAGCGCCTTCGCTCGAGCGAGCAGGCCGAGTAGATCGGCGTCGCCCAACGATTGCCATGCCTCGGGGCATGGCCATAATCGTCGACGTCCGATGTCGGACACGAAGAGCAGGCCAGGATTGCTCGTCTGTGGCAGCATGTCCCAGTCGAGGGCGAGCTGGATGCTCCACGTACCTTCGTCGTAGACTTCCCACTCGACACCGTGGTCGTCGACGATAGCCCGAGCGTGACCCTCGGAGGAAGCCCAGTAGCTCACGTGATTGGTCGGCGATCGATCCAAGGGCATTCGGCTTGTGTCCACTCAGAGAAGCGGGCGGACTCTCCGAGACCGGCATGGCAGCCACGCCGCCGGCCACGCGCTTCACAATGTATGTCTGAACCCGCCGTGCGCCACATCGAGATTTACGGGGATCTATCGGCGCGCCCGCTGTCGCACCCGCCGCCAGCTTTCCCACGCGTTCGCAACGAGGAGTCCCGCGAGCAGAAAGTACACGGCTCCGATCAACTCGAATGCCGCGAAGCTCGCCAACGCGACGATGGTGCCGAACACGAGCTGATCCCGGTGTTTCGGCGGCGACGTCGGTGGATCGGTGACCATGAAGAAGGCGAAGTACAACGCAGCGTGCAGATCGGGCGGGCGGTACAGCTGGGCAACCCGCCGCGGATCGCCGGCGAACGCCGAAATCGTCGCGAGCGCATAGTATGCGCCCAGAAACGCGAGCGCCGCCGGAATCTTGTTGACCTCGTACGCGATGAACGCGCCGCTGGCGATGAGCACGGCTAACGCGATCGGCGAGATCTCGGGCAACGCGCCCCACCAGCTTTGCGCGGTGTGGAACATGTAAAACGCGGCGACGAGCGCGAGGGCCGCCGGGTTGAAGACGTTCGCCGTGCGAACTCTCACGGCGTACTTGCTGAGCACTCCAATCACCGAAGTGATGGCCTCGACGTACCACGGCTCGCGAGGGGTCAAGATCATCGCGACGATCAAGCCGGTCAACAACGCGCCGCTCGGAAAGAACCACTTGCCTTTGATTCCGCGGAGAATCACCGCGTCGATCAACATCGCCGGCCCAATGGCGGCGAGAAGTCGCGGCGTGACGAGTTGCCATCCTTCACCCGTGCTGGCGAGAATCGCCAGCAGCGCGAGGACGATGAGCGCCATGCCCTTCGGCGTTCGGAAGAACCGACGAAACGTCACACGACGGAATCGGGCGACGACCGACGCTCGACGCAATACTCGCCGCGCATGCCTTGCGTCGCAATTCGCTCGAGCGACGGTGTAATGATCATTCCGTCGACGCCGTGGCGCTCGAGCCAATCGAGCGCCTCGATGGGGCCGAGCACGAACGCGGCAGTCGCGAGCGCGTCAGCGACCATCGCCGAAGGGGCGACAACGGTCACACTCGCCGCGTCAATCGCCGGCGTCTTCGTGCGTGGATCGACGATGTGGTGCTCCTCCGGCTCGCCCGGTGCACGCCGCTCATAGTCGCCCGAAGTGCACACTGCGACATTCGAGACCCGAAGTGTCTCGAATATCTCACCGTCATGACGCGGATGACGGATGCCGACCGACCAGGGTTTGTCATCGGCGTTGTGTCCCGAGAGATACAAATCGCCGCCCGCGTCGATGGCGAAATTCTCGAACGAGCACTGCTCGAGCTCGCGCGCGGCCATATCGATCGCGAGCCCCTTCGCCACGCCGCCGAGATCGAGCAGGAGCGGCCGGCCCAGCATGATAGTTTTCTGATCGACGTCCAGCTCGACGTCGCGATAGCTCGCGGCGTCGTCAGACTCGAGGGGTGTGCGTACGACCGCGCCGCTCCGATACTCACGGTCGAACCCTCTCGCCTCGAGCTGCAAGCCGAGCGTCGGATCGAAGGCGCCTCCGCTTTCTTCCGCGACCGCGAGAGCGAAGTGCACCACCTCGAGGAGAAAGTCGCTCACTGGCACGCGGGAGCCGATCTGCTTTGACAACCGACTCAGCTCGCTCTCCGGATCGAACCGCGAGCATACCTGCTCGACTTCTTCGAACCAGGCCAGCGCGCTCGACGCGCCGTGTTCCAATTCGGTTCGTTCGACGCGCCTCGGGCCACGTCCGACGATATGCACGGTGACGACCGTGCCCATCGAGGCGACGGTGCGGACGTACGCGTCGGTCACTTCGCTTTCTTCAGCGCGTTGACGACTGCGTAATAGAACGCGTTGGTGCTTTGCGTCGCGCCGGAAACGAAGTCGACTTCCGGACTTTGGCGTAACACCACTTGAATCGGGAGCTCCGAGATCAACGAACACGAGTACTGCGTGAGACATTGGCTAACGATCGCGGCTTCGATTCTTCCGCCTTTGATCAGCACCGTCGCCTCGATGTCGCCGTGTCGCGACGTCCCCCAGGCCGAGTAAGTGCCGTCCTTGTACGCCGCTGCGGCGTTGCCCGCAGTGTTCGTCGCCGAATCTGTCGTTTGAGCCGCAACGGCTTTTGCCGAGTCAGGCGCTGGTGTTGCGGGCGGAGCGGTGACGCGTGACGTAGTCGTGTCGGACGTCGGTTTCGTCGCGGTCGTGTCCTCGTGCTTTGTTGCCTCGATGATTGCGTGCGTTGCGGAGCTGGGGTGCTTTGTTGTCGGCGTCGCCGCGGCAACGTGGGCGGGTCTAATGTCGCGGACCGTGTCTGCGCGTACCGGAGTCGCTGCAGCGACCGTCGCAGCTGGAGTCGCCGCCGCGGCCTGCGCTGGTGACGGTGACGCCCGCCGCGGTCGGCGATTCTCGGATTGCATCTCGTATTGGGCGGCCGCGGCGCGCGTTCGAGAGTAGCCCGCGGCATAAACCGCGAGCACTGCGGCCGATCCCAGTGCGACGAGGTTGTGCTTGACCGGCGTCACCTCAGCTCCGTTCGAAGACCTTCAACGCGAGTTCGACCTTACCGAATGGTGCCGAAACCTGCACGCCCTCGACGGCGCCTTTCACGCGATCGAACATTTCATGCGCGATCGCGACGCCCTCCGCCACGGCGTGCTCCTTCGATTTCTCGTTCGCGCGACGCATTCGCGTGATGATGCTCTGTGGTACGGTCACGCCCGGTACTTCGTTGGCGAGGAACTCCGCATTGCGCACCGAGACCAGCGGCCAGATTCCCGCGATGACCGGGATCCGCACATGCGCGATCGACGCGAGGAACCGCTCGAGCTGCGCCGCATCGAATACCGGTTGCGTGATCGCGTACTCCGCGCCGGCGTCGACTTTCCACTCGAAGCGCTTGAGCTCCTGCGCGGGATCGATCGCGACGGGATTGCAGCCAACGCCAATGGCAAAACACGTCGGCTTCCCGATCGCATTGCCGCCGGGATCGAGACCGCGATTGAGATTGCGAATCAAATTCGTCAAGCCGATCGAGTCGACGTCGAATACGGCAGTCGCATCGGGATAAGGACCCATCTTCGGCGGATCGCCCGTCACCACGAGCACGTTGCGAAGTCCGACCGCCGCCGCTCCCAACAAATCGCTCAGCATGCCCAGCAGGTTGCGATCGCGACAGGCATAGTGCGTCACCGTCTCGATGCCGACTTGCTGTTCGATGAGCACACTGGTAAGCAGCGCGCCCATCCGGCTCTGCGCCCGTGGTCCGTCGGGGACGTTCACCGCATCGACGCCCGCGGTTTTCAGCCGCCCGACGTCGGCGAGCATGCGCGTCGCGTCGACGCCGCGCGGCGGCACGATCTCCACCGACGTGACGAATTCCTCCATCGCGAGCTTGCGTCCCCACTTGGAGCGCTCAGCCAGTGGCACAGGCGGCACGCCGTCAGCCGCCGGCGCGCGAGGCTCAGTGATCGTTGCACTCACACCGCTCCCAGTCGCGCCACCATTGTGCGAGAGGTCGAGAGCGCCACCGCCCGCGATTCGTGGACTCAACGGTCGCACACCTTCGACCATCGAGTGAATGTGCTCGGGCGTCGTGCCACAGCATCCGCCCACCACCTTGGCTCCGGCTTGCACGAGATGCCGCGCATACGTGCCCATGTATTCTGGGCTCGCCATGTACATGCTGCGACCGCCAACGTCGCGCGGCATCCCGGCGTTTGGCTGCGCGCTCAACTTCTTGCGCGTGTGCGGCGACATCTTCTCGATGCATTCGAGAATGGTCTGCGGCCCGACGGAGCAGTTGAGACCAATGACGTCCGCGCCCCAACTGTCGAGCGAGCGCGCGACGTCCTCAGGCGTCGCGCCATACGGCGTTCGTCCGTCGACGCCAACGGTCATCTGCGCGACGATCGGCAAGCTGGGATCGACCGAACGCGCCGCCCGAATCGCCTGCTCGATCTCCTGGAGGTCGCTGAACGTCTCGAGAATGAACAGATCGACGCCGCCGTCCTTGAGCCCAATCAACTGCTCGTGAAATATCGAACACGCCTCGTCGGCACTCGTCGGTCCGTACGGCTCGATGCGTACGCCGAGTGGTCCAACCGCACCTGCGACGAGCGCGCGGTCGCCGGCGGCTTCGCGCGCCAACACGGCGGCGGAACGATTGAGCTCGTGCACTTGATCCTGCAAGCCATGCTGCGTGAGCTTGAGGCGATTCGCGCCGAAGCTGTTGGTCTCGATCACTTCAGCGCCGGCCGCGACATACTGCTTGTGAACGTCGCGGACCATGTCGGGCGCACGAACGTTCAGCTCATCATAGCATTGATTGATGAACACGCCCTTGCTGTACAGCATCGTGCCCATGGCGCCGTCGAAGATGACGATGGCATTGGGGTCGAGAAGACGCTGAAGCTTGGACTGGGAAGGCACTATTTTGCTCCTTCGCCCCGCACGGCGTAGTACTTCGCTTGGCGGTGATGCACGATGATCGCCGCTGTGCTCTGCTCGGGGATCAGTTGATATGCACTCGTGAGCTGCATACCGAGCTCGCTTTCAACTGGCAAGATTTTGAACACCTGCGCGTGATCCTCGAGATCCGGACACGCGCCGTAGCCCCACGAATACCGCTTACCCTGACCGGCTGGAACACCGAGATCGTGACGAATCTTTCGGTGCATCCACTCTGCGACGGCTTCCGCGGTCTCCACTGCCAATCCATGCACGTAAAACGCTTCGGTATACTCGCCGGAGTTCTGCAACGTCTGGAATCGCTCGGTTGCGGCATCACCGACCGTCACGACCTGGAACGCGACGACGTCGACGTCCGTCGACCCGGTCGACCGGAAATAGTCAGCGATGCAGAGCCGCTCGCGCCCTTCCTGGCGCGGGAAATGGAAGCGCGCGATCTCTCGCGTCGTGCCGTCTGCCGCATACGCAGCGGGATCGTATACGACCAGATCGTTCGCCAGTGACTGAGCAGGGAAGAGCCCGTACACCGCACGCGGTTGGAGCCAACGATCACACTTTGCTGATTCCTTGAGTCGAGCGAGTGTGGGTTCGAATTCTTTGCGGACAGTCGCCTCGTATTCCGGTCCCGATCCACGGGCGCCCCACTGCAGTCGATAGAGTTCGTCGAGATCGAGCAGCGCGAAGACTTCGTCGAGCGGGATATCGTTGAGCGTTCGTGCGCCGAAGAACGGCGCCGATGGCACCGGGTTGTCGGCAGTAACGTCGCTCCGCTCGCCGCCGGCGTTGCCCGACGACGTATCCTTTCCAACATTCGTGTGCAAGAACTTGTCCGTCCGCGCATCGTCGAGCAGCTTCGCGACGAACGTGTCGTGCGTCTCGTCGTCCTGAAGACGATCCATCGTCTCCAGCCCCTCGAATGCATCCTTGCAATAAAAGACGCCGGACTCGTACGCCCGGTCGCCTTCGACGAACAACGCGCGTCGCCCAAAGCGGCGATTGATCGCGGCGCCGCCAATCAACACCGGAATGTCCAAGCTACGACGATCGAGCTCCTGCACGCACAACGGCATCTGCTTCGACGTCGACACGAGCAGCGCCGACAATCCGATCGCGTCTGCGTTCACCTCGAGCGCCTTCTCGATGATGGTGTTTACCGGAACCTGCTTGCCCAGATCGTAAACCGTATACCCATTGTTCGAGAGAATCGTGTTGACCAGCGACTTGCCGATGTCGTGCACGTCGCCATACACGGTCGCCAACACGACGCGTCCCTTGGTGTATCCTTCGGCGCGCTCCAAGAACTGTTCCAGATGCTTCACCGCCTTCTTCATCACCTCGGCGGACTGCAGCACGAACGGCAGAATGAGCTCACCGGCACCGAATTTGTCGCCGACTTCTTTCATGGCCGGCAACAACACGTCATTCAGCACGCGCACTGGGTTCTCGCGTACGCCCGCGGCATCGAGCGCGGCTTCGATGCCCTCCTTCTTTCGGTGCACCACCATCCAGTGAACTCGCGCCGGAGGCGCGAGTTCACTGGATGCATCTATTTGAACGCCGCCAGCGCGGGCGCTGTCGGCGGACTCTCCATTCGCCTTTTGATCGAAGTGCTCGATGAAACGCTGCAACGCATCGGGCCGGCGATTGAACACCAGATCATCGGCGAGCGCGCGCTCGTCGGCCGGAATCTCCGCGTACGGTTGCACGTGTGCAGGGTTCACGATCGCCATGTCGAGCCCCGCTTCGACACAGTGATGCAAGAACACTGAATTCAAGACGGCGCGCGCGTCCGGCGCGAGACCAAAGCTCACGTTCGACACGCCGAGGCTCGTGTAGACGCCGGGAAGTTCGCGTTTGATGAGCCGGATGCCTTCGATCGTCTCGACGGCCGAGTCGATCCATTCGGCGTCGCCGGTCGCGAGCGTGAAGGTGAGATCGTCATAGATGAGATCCTCCGGCTTGAGGCCGTACTCGCCGACGACGATGTCATAGATCTTCTTCGCGACCTCGAGCTTCCGCTGGCGCGTCTTCGCCATGCCCTCGGGGTCGATGGTGAGCGCGACGAGGGCCGCGCCGTGTTTCTTGGCGAGCGGCACGACGCGGTCGATGCGCTCGCGACCATTCTCCATGTTGATGGAGTTGATGATGGCGCGCCCCGGAATCGTCTCGAGCGCGGTCGCGATGACGCTGGCTTCCGTCGAGTCGACCATGATGGGCGTCTCGACGGTCATCGACAGCAGCTTGACGACTTTCGCCATCTGCTCCGCTTCGTCGCCGCGCTCGGTGACGGCGACGCACACGTCGAGGACGTGCGCGCCCGATTCCACCTGTTCACGCGCCACGGTCGCGATTCCGTCGTAGTCATCGCCGAGCAGGAGCCGTTTGACCTTGCGTGATCCCTGCGCGTTGACGCGTTCGCCGATGAGCAGCGGCTTCGGATTTTGATCGAAGTCGATGGCGCGCATGGCGGAGGAGGCGCGTGGGACCTTGGAGCCGCGAATTGCGCCAGGGTGGATGGTGGAGCGTGGAGTGCCGAGGGAAGGTGTGCGGCTGCCTTCTATCCTCTCCACAATCGCTTTCAAATGCTCGGGTGTCGTTCCGCAACATCCACCCACGATTCTGACCCCGAACTGCTCGACGAATTCGCCGAGCATTTGCGCCATCGGCTCGGGCTCGAGTGGATAGATCGCGTCGCCCGTGCCGGTGTTGAGCGGCAAGCCCGCGTTCGGAATGCACGACACAGGTCGAATCGCATTCTCGGCGAGATATCGAATCGGCTCGCGCATGTGCTCGGGGCCCGTCGAGCAATTGAGACCGATCACATCGACGCGCAACGCCTCGAGCGTCGTCATCGCGCTCGCGATGTCGGTGCCGAGCAGCATGCGTCCGCTCGTGTCGAGTGTGACTTGCGCTTGGATCGCGACGCGACGGCCAATCTCGACGAACAGCCGCTCGAACCCGGCGACCGCGGCCTTCACCTCGAGAATGTCTTGCGATGTCTCGATGAGCAGAACGTCCACTCCGCCTTCGACGAGATACTTGGCTTGCGCGTAATAATTCTCTTCGAGCTCCGCGAAGGTGGTGTTCGAGAGGACGGGGTCGTTGCTCGAGAGAAGCAGACCTGTGGGCCCGATCGAGCCGGCGACGAATCGCGGTTTGTCCGGCGTCGAGTACTTGTCGCAGGCGGCGCGGGCCAATCGAGCGGCGGCGACGTTGATGTCGCGCGTCTTCTCCTCGATTCCCCACTCGCGAAGACGATGGGGCGTCGACTGGAAGGTGCACGTCTCGACGACGTCGCAACCGACGGCGAGGAACGATTCGTGGATCGACTGGATGATGTCGGGTCGGGTCAGAACCAGATGATCGTTGCAACCCTCGAGCGACTTTCCGCCGAAATCTTCCGGCGTCGGGTGATGTCGCTGAATGTTCGTCCCCATCGCGCCGTCGAACACGATCACACGCTTCGCGATCGCGTCGAGATACCCGCTCGGCGATCCGTCGTTTTTCGATGCCGTCGGTGCGGTTGAGTCGGTTAGCTGAGCCATCGGGGTGCGGAAAAAAAGAAAAATGCCCGCAACGCAAGCGCTCGGGCCGGCGTTTTAGCGGAATGTTTTACGTGGCCGCAATTTGCCCTTAAATCGCCACGAATCGGATGTGATATGTAGTGTAATGACGGGCGGAATGGGTTGCCAGAGGCCAACCGGCTCGGCGGGGTGCGACGACGGGGCTGTCGATGCTCGCCGATGGTCGGTCAGTCCTCGCTCGCCTTCACCTTCAACCCTCCACCCTGCTCTCAGGCTCTCGCCCTCGCCCCGTCATCTTGGCTCGCTCGCCAAGGTGCTGCACCAGCGCCATGAGGCGATTCCGCTCCAGAGGAAGCGTGAGATCGGCAAGCACCACGCGCTGCACCGACGGCGACAACGTCACGAGCGGACTGCCAACGACGCGATAGAGCACGAGCGCACCACCTGGTGCGAGTGGAATGCTCAGCGTGTCGGTGGTCGCCGGTGCCGCTAGCCCACGGCTGATCACCGCGATGAGCGGTGGATGCTGCACGGCAAGCTCGCGGGCCTCATGCACCGACTGGGCAACGATAGGCGCGAACCCCAAGGCGGCGAATGATTGCGCCAAGCCTTCGAGTAGTGGGAGCTCTGTGCCGACCAAAAGAATCTGGGTCATGTCTTTCGGCATCAGCGCGCCGTGCGTTCGGCGACGTCGTGCACTGCGCGTTCGGTGATTCGTTCGATCTCCACGATCTTTGATCGCGAGGCCTCGCCGGCGAGTATTCTAACATCACGCCGCCCTACCGCGAAGACTTCAGCGAGAAATTCTACGAGCGCGGCGTTGGCGGCCCCGTCTACGGGCGGTGCAGAGAGGCGAACCTTCAGTGCGTCACCATGCACTCCGACGACCTCGCTTCGCGAAGCGCGCGGCTGAACACGAACCGAAAACCGAACTCGGCCGTCCCCTTCGGTCACGCGAAGCGGCATCACGGAATTCCGAGTAGCGATTGAATGACGACGATTCCCAGCCACGCGACGATTGGCGTGATGTCGATCATTCCAATCGAGGGCACCACGCGGCGCAATGGCACGATCATCCAATCCGTGAGCACGTAGGACCAACGAATCCACCTGGAGTACGGCGAAATCGGAAGCCACGATGAGAAGACACGCACTAACAGCGCGAGCTTCAGGATCGAGAATGCCCATGACAACAACGTCATCGGCGCCTGCCGTGGCTCCTGGCTGATCGCCACGATCTGGAACAAGACGTTGTAGATCAGACCCAGCGCGCCGATGAGCGCGATGCCGCCAATCGCCACGGCGACGAGCGCCCACCAGGGTGCCGATGCCGATACGCCGCCCGCTCTGACGACGACACGCTCGATCGGAGCGACGAGTGGATCAACGCGCCCGCGAAAAACGCGCGCGGTCCGGCTGAATGGACTAATGCGACGCGTGCGAACCGCCCAGTCGACCGCGGCAACCGCAGCGAGCGCGCCCGCAACGTAGAACAAACCTGCTTTGATCGTCGCCACGACTGCGGCGTAGGTCGCGAGCACGCTCATGCGCGAAAGGTGACCGCACAAGCAAACCACAGCAAGGCGCGCGACCAGAGCTCTAGCGTATTCAACGCCCGGTGTTCGACGGTATCGTCCTCAACGCACCATGTGCAGCACGCTCGAAAGAAACGTGAGACGGTCGGCGGCGATCGCCAGCTCTTTCTCGAGCGGCGTGCTCGGGCCGAATCCAACATTCTGCTGCACACGTAACAACACCGGCGCTTGGGCGGCCTGACTCGCCTGCATCGCCGCGGCGAATTTGTAACTGGAGACCGGCGTGAAGACTTCGTCGTGATCGCCGACCGTGATCAGTGTGGCCGGGTAAGCCGTGCCCGCCTTGACATGCTGCAGCGGCGAATAGGCGAGCATGGTGCGCAAATCGTTGGGCGTGTCGGGCGATCCATATTCTCGCGTCCACGCAGCGCCGCCCGCGAATCGGTTGAACCGCGTCATGTCCAAGAGCCCGGCGTCGATCAGCGTCGCCGCAAAGAGATCGGGCCGTTGCGTCATCGCCGCGCCAACGAGCAGGCCGCCGTTTCCACGGCCGCTGATCGCAAGCAACGACCGACGCGTGTACCGCTGATCGATCAGGAACTCCGCCGCCGCGACGAAATCGTCGACGCTTGTCTGTTTGCGTGCTCCGCTCCCCGCATCGTGCCAGGCACGCCCATACTCGCCGCCACCTCGCACGTTCGCGACGGCGTACACTCCGCCGGTCTCGAGCCATGCCGCCACGAGCGGTGAATACGTCGGAGTGTTAGGCACCTGAAAGGCACCGTCGCCGGCAAGCAGCGTCGGATGTGTGCCGTCGAGCGCGATGCCACGCCGCGCCGTGATGAATAGTGGAACGCGAGTTCCGTCTTTGCCGGTATAGAAGAGCTGCGTCGTCTCGTACTGACTGAGAGCGGTATCCGGACGCGCCGATCGATAGGGAATCGCGCTCTTACCGTCCAAATCATACCGATACACGCTCGGCGGCTGCAGCACGGATGAGTACGTGAAATAGAATTCGCGATCCTCGCTGCGTCCGTGAAGCTCCGCGACGGTTCCGATACCAGGGCCAGGAAGTGGAACCACGCCGCGGGCGCCACCGTCGAACGAATACAGCTCGAGGACCGAATGCGCGTCATGTAAGCGATGAGCAATGATGCGGTCGTCGACGCGCAGTGCACCGATCAGCGGGTCGTACGTCTCGCGAACCACCGTGGTCCAGTGATCCGGATCGGGCGAATTGATATCGACCGCGACCACGCGCGCGCGCGGAGCGTCTTTCGTCGTTCGAATGAAAAACAGCGGCCCGTCGCTCGAAACGAACTCGTACAACGCATCGGCGGTGTCGAACAACTTGACGAGCGGCGCTCCAAGGTTCGGATGCTTTGGGTTGTCGAGATCGATGAAGTAGAGTCGGTTCGGAGCCTCCGTTCCCGCGCCGGATCGCGCGGCGATTACGAGATACTCACCATCCTCGCTGACATCGACATGCAATTGCCAGTCGGGATGGTCCGCTGCCTCATAGATCAATCGATCGTCCGACTGTTTCTGGCCGACGCGATGGTAGTAGAGACGCGGCCTCCCGTCTGGCGCGAGTGGGTTCGCCGGCGGCGCAGTGCCGCCGCCCGATCGGATGTAGAAGAACCCGCGCTCGTCTTTCGTCCACGACAGCGGCGAGTCCTTGATTCCGCGAAGCTCGTCGCTCAAATCCTGACCAGAACGAACATCGCGCACGCGTACCTCGCGCCACGCCGATCCTTGCGTCGACACTGCGTATGCGAGGTACCGGCCGTCGGGCGATGCCGACTGATCGACAATCGCGATCAAACCGTCGTTCGAGAACGCATTCGGATCGATCAGCACACGCGCCGGCGTGTCGCGGCGATCCTGCACGTACAGCGCAGGTTGATTCTCCAACCCACTGTTCTCGAAGAAGAACAGTCGTTCGCCGCCGCCAAACGGTGCGCTCAGCTTGGGATACAGCGCGAACCGCCGCACTCGGTCCGCGTGCTCGGCGCGGCGGGGCACCTGGGACAGATACATTTCGGTGACCGCATCCTGTGCCGCGAGCCAGTTGTGGACTTCTGGCGACGTCACCGACTCCAGCCAGCGGTATGGATCGGCCAGGTGGATTCCGCCCACGTCGTCCGACTGGACTCCGCGCGGCGTCGCAGGATATTTGAGTGGCAGCGACGGCCCGGTCTGCGCGCCGAGCGTGCTCGAGGCGAGCACCGTGAGCACCGTGAGCGCAGCGAAGCGGACGACGCTCGAGTGCGTCGCGCGGCGTCGAAGGTTGGCGGCGTTGTTCATCGCTTGGAAAATCAATCGTCCCGATTCGCTGAATACACCACCAACGGTCCCTACCAAATGCCCAATCACCAATACTGGCTCGTCAAAACCGAGCCCAGCACCTTCTCATTCGACGATCTAGTTGCAAGTCCGAAAAAGACGAGTCGTTGGGATGGCGTCCGCAACTATGCGGCCCGCAATCACCTTCGCTCGATGAAGAAAGGCGACCTCGTGCTGGTCTATCATTCGAGCGTCGTGCCGAGCGCCATCGTTGGCGTCGCGGAGGTCGTCCGTGAGGCATACCCCGACCCGACCGCGCTCGATCCCAAGGATCCGCATTTCGATCCGAAGAGCAAGCCGGACGATCCGACGTGGGTCATGGTCGACCTCCGCGCAATCGAGGCACTGGAGCGGCCGGTGACGCTGGACGAAGTGAAGAAGACGAAAGGTCTCGAGCAGATGGCGCTCGTCCGACTCGGCCGATTGTCGGTTCAGCCCGTGACGCCCCGCGAATACGAGATCGTTCGCAAGCTCGCCCAGTCGAAGTCATCGTGAGCGTCTCGTCGCGCGTGAGTGCGACTTCTTGCGCGAGCCCGCATTTCAATGGCCGTTCAGCCGTTCATTCCGTGCGCGCCCACTACTTTCGGAGCGCATCCTTCTTGAGCGTCGGAAACCGCTGGGCAAGCTTACTCTGATAAGGACGCTCGCCGTACCCGACGTAAATCTGCCGGGGACGCGCGATCTTCTGCTCCTTGTCATTCAGCAACTCTTCCCACTGCGCGAGCCAACCCGCCGTTCGCGCCACCGCGAACAGCACGGTGAAGAAGTCCGTGGGGAACGCCATCGAGCGATAGATCAGGCCCGTATAGAAATCGACGTTCGGATAGAGCTTGCGCGAAACGAAGTAATCGTCGTGCAACGCGGCATCCTCGAGCTTGAGTGCGATCTCGAGGTCCTTGTCCATTCCGACTTGCTTGAACACTTCGTCGGCGAGCGCCT
The DNA here is from genome assembly GCA_025934075.1 of Gemmatimonadaceae bacterium. GTDB lineage: Bacteria > Gemmatimonadota > Gemmatimonadetes > Gemmatimonadales > Gemmatimonadaceae > JAQBQB01. Next base: position 20,581 of record JAICYT010000005.1, on the reverse strand, counting down.
TCACGATCTTGGCGCGCGGATCGTAGCTCTTGTACACGCGATGGCCAAAGCCCATCAAGCGCCCGCCCTTTCCGCCTTTCACCTCATCGATGAACGCCGGGACGTTCTTGGGATGACCAATCTCATTGATCATTCTCAGAACCTGCTCGTTCGCACCGCCGTGCAACGGCCCATACAACGCTGCCACACCGGCGGCGATCGCCGAGAATGGATCGACTTGCGATGAGCCGACGGCGCGCACCGCGTTCGTCGAACAGTTCTGCTCGTGATCCGCATGCAGGATGAAGAGAATCTCCAGCGCCTTCACAAACACGGGGTTCGCTTCGTATTTGGGTTCCGACATCCGCGCCACCATCGACAGGAAATTCTCGACGTAGCTCAAATCGTTGTCGGGATAGATGAATGGCAGACCCTTGATGTGGCGGTAGCAGAACGCGGCGAGCGTCGGCAGCTTCGCGAGCAAACGGATGATCGAGATGTTCCGCTGATCGGGATCGTGAATGTTCTTCGCTTCGGGATAGAACGACGACAGCGCGGCGACGGTCGAGCAGAGCATCGACATCGGATGCGCGTCGTAGCGGAAGCCCTGCAAAAAGGTCTTGATGTTCTCGTGGACGTAGGTGTGGAACGTGATGTCACGCACCCACTGATCGTATTCCTTTTGCGCCGGCAGTTCACCGTGACGCAGAAGCCATGCGACCTCGAGGAATGTCGCCTTCTCGGCGAGCTGCTCGATTGGATATCCGCGGTAGCGAAGGATGCCTTTGTCGCCATCGATGAACGTGATCGCGCTCTTGCACGACGCGGTGTTCATGAACGCTGGATCATAAGTCATCAAGCCGAATTCGTCGGGCGCGGTCTTGATTTGACGAAGGTCCATCGCGCGCGTCGCCGTGTCGCCCTCGACTCCGCCTTGCACGATCTGAACGGAGTACGCCTTGTCGGTGCGCGAGTCTTTGATTTCCAAAGTGCCCGTTTGCTTAAGCTCGCCCGATGGCGGCGACCCGGCAGCGGCGGGTGCGGGTGCGGGCGCAGTCTGCGTGTTGCCCATGCTCACGATCTCCCAGAGAGTTCGAGACGGAGCGTAGACACTCCGTCTTATGTGAGGCGTAATCTAAGTGGCCGCGGAGTCTCGCAACCGACTACGACAGGGGGCCGAGCTCTAGAGATGAGCCTGGACGTTAGTGTCGATTCGTCGAGCCGCCGGGTGCCTGATCGACGAGCGCGGGCGCCCCAGCTCGGTCGGCAAGCAGACGAGTGGTGAAGCGCTGCCCTTCGGAGATGCGCTCCACTTCGATGGCCGTGGCGTCGACGGCCGTCTCGATCCGGTTGACCCGGTCGGCGATCTCGTTCAACCGCTGCATGAGCTCTGGCGTTGGCAACGGCTTCCCGCGTCGCCACTTCATCCAGGTGATCAGGACGCCCGTGAGACACCCCATGCCAACAACGCCGGCGACGAAATCCAACACCATCGCAAAAATCTGCCGATCCACGATCCCTCCCCGGACGAAGCGCCCGTCAAGTCATGCCGGCACTACGGTGCGCGACGTCCCGAAGGTTTCGATCCCGTCACACAATACGACCGAACAGGACATCGATCGCAGTGGGCGATCCGAGCCGTGCAGACCAATGCGCCGAGCTCCATCAACGCCTGATTGTGTGTCCATGTCACCCGTCCCGTGCGTGGAAGCATCGCGTCCGCGATTCCCCAAATGGTGCGCTGGCCTCTCGTCGTCTTGATCTGCACGTTCGGCACGAACGCGCGCTTGAGTACTCGCGCGACGTTCGTGTCCACCAGCGCCGCTCGTCGCTCGTAAGCAAACGATGCGACGGCACCGGCCGTGTATGCGCCGATCCCGGGCAGTGCTCGCAACGCTTCGGGCTCCGACGGCAGTTGTCCGACTGACGCGCCGTCGGCGCCATTTGCGCTCGTCACTTCGCGCGCGAGGCGATGCAGGTTGCGCGCGCGAGCGTAATAGCCGAGACCTTCCCACGCTTCCATCACACGCGCGGGCTTCGCGCGCGCCACGTGCGCCAAGGTCGGAAATCGCTCTAGAAACTCACTGTACTTGACGACGACCCGCGAAACCTGCGTCTGCTGCAGCATCAGCTCCGACACGAGAATCTGATACGGATCACGCGTGCGTCGCCACGGAAGATCGCGCGCATTCCGGCGGTACCACGAGCGAAGTTGGCGTCCGAAGCCAAGTCGGACCTCGGGCGCGATCGATGAAGTGGCCGACGCCGCGCGCCGGCTCACTCGGGCGGTCACCGCGGCGTCCACTGGGGCAGCGCGGAGAAGAGTCCTGCCGCGATGCCTTGACCTGCCAGGAATAGCCCGAAGGCGACACTGGCGACGCCGCTCGCCAATCGCAACGCGCCTTGCATCACTCCGAAGCGTCGCGTCGCCAGCGTCGATGGCACGGCGATCGTCAGCGTGATGAGCGCCATGCCGGCGATCGTGCCGAGCCCAAAGAGCGCCAGATAGCCAAGCCCGAGCCAGGCACCAGGCACCGCGGCGACGACCAACAATGCGATGAACGCCGACCCGGCCAGGCCATGCACGAAACCCACGATTACCGGCCGCGCTGTACTCGGCGCAGTGCGACGTCGTTGCCCTCGAAGAAGGTTCATCACGCCCAGTGCAATGAGCATCAGCGCGACGGCGAACTCCATCGCGAGACCCAGTCGCGGCGGAATCGTCAACCGAAACACGACGATCGCTCCCCCGACGAGGAGAATCGTCACGGTGTGCCCGATTCCCCAAAGCGCACCGACCGCGCTCGCGCTCCACAGCGACGCGCGATCGCTGACGATCGTCGTCACGGCGACGACATGATCGGCGTCGGTCGCGTGGCGCATGCCAAGAACGAATCCCAGGAGCAGAAGGGAAGTGGAGGAAAGCATCGATGTCGTTGCCAGAGGCACAGGTCGGGACAATCTAGCTGCGATCCACGGACTTGGCGGAATTGCGCAATGGTCGACGATCGAACCATCTTTGCGAGTGCAAATTCATGTGCTCAAACGACGATCGCTCGCGACGGTATTCGCGGCGTTGGCGATTCTTGCGACACCGCTGCTTCTGTTCGCGCACGCGCGACTGATACGCAGTACTCCGGCGGCCAATGCCAAGCTCGACGCCCCGCCCTCGACTGTCACGCTGGTTTTCTCGGAACCGCCCGAGCTCCAATTCACCACCATCCAGCTCGTTGACTCAGCCGGCACGGCCGTCTCGCTCGGCGCCACTTCCAAGCCACCGGGTAATGCGTCGACCCTGACGATTCCGATTTCGGGTCAAATGACGCGCGGTCGGTACACCGTGATTTGGCGGACTGCCGCGGCCGACGGCCACGCGAGCTCCGGGCGATTTACGTTCACGGTATTGAATGCCGCAGCCGTTGCTCCTATCACGGCGCCGCCGTCGCAAACCTCTCCAGCAACTCCGCCGTCCGGACCCCAAGCACCAACGGCACAATCGTCGAAGACGGGCGCCAACGCGCCTGTGGAAGTCGCGCCGATGGCGAGCTTTTCGACCGCCGTTCGTTGGGCCGAGCTCGTTTCAGTCATCACGATGATCGGCGCCATCATCTTTCGGCTTGTCGTGCTTCCCGGCTCGAATTGGGCCGACCCGCTCACTGCCGAAGCGGCGGAGCGTGCCCGACGCCTCGCGCAGGCTGCCCTCACGCTGTTCATCATCACAACGCTCATGCGCGTCGTCGCGGAGTCGATGCTCGTGCCAAGCGAAGCTGGCGGCCGCATGAGCGCGGTCCTCACCGTGGTCCGCGACACGCGCTGGGGACATGGCTGGGCCGTTGGGGCCGCGGGCGCGATCGTGTTGCTGATTGGCCTTTTCGTCGCGCGTGCGGCGGTGAGCGGTTGGACGATTGCCGCAATCGGAATCGTGGCCGTATGCACCGGCGACGCGTTGACGGGTCACTCCGGCGCATCGCGACACCTTGCGCTCGCGGTCGCGACGGACATCACGCACTACCTCGGCGCCGGTGGTTGGATCGGCGGACTTGTGGCTGTGCTGCTCTCAGGTCTTCCATCGCTGCGCGTCATTGGCGACGGCGATCGTCCGCAAGCAGGCTTCCAACTCATGCGCGCGTATCACGGTGCAGCGGTCGAATGCGTGGCGCTCGTCATCATCAGCGCGATCGTCGCGGCTTGGTTGCGGTTGAGCAGCTTCGGTCAGTTGCGTACGACGCTGTATGGCGGCCTGCTGCTGCTCAAGACGGCGGTCGTCTGCGTGATCTTACTGTTCGGCTGGTATCATTGGCGAAAGGTCGTCTCCCCGCCGTGGGACGCCGACACCAAATTTCGTTTCCAGCGGACGGCGACGATGGAGCTGATCGTCAGTGCTCTCGTCCTCGCCGTGACGGCGGTGCTGGTATCGACACCGCTTCCAGACTAGAGTGACGACACGCATGACCAGCACAATGGATGTGAGCAAGGCCTGGCCGATCACGCTCGCTGACATCGAGAGCGCGCGCGATCGAATCTCGTCCTACATCTCGCCAACACCCTTTCGACGCTATTCGCAATTGAGCGCTCTCATTGGCGCCGGCGTCGATGTCTACGTCAAACACGAGAACCACCAGCCGACCAACTCGTTCAAGATCCGTAATGGGTTGTCGTTCATGACCGCGCTCACCGACGAAGAACGTCGCCGTGGTGTCGTCGCGGCCTCGACCGGCAATCACGGCCAGGGAATCGCGTACGGTGGCACCTTGCTCGATGTCGACACCGTCGTATGCGTCCCGGCCGGAAACAACCCGGACAAGAACGCGACGATGCGCGCGCTCGGGGCAACCGTCATCGAGGAAGGTCGCGACTACGACGAGGCGGTGTCAGTCATGCTGCGCATCGCGGAGCGCGATGGTCGCGTCGTCGCGCACTCGACGAATGATCCCCGCATCATCGCCGGCGCCGGGACGATGACGCTCGAAATCCTCGAGCAAGAGCCAGAGCTGGACGCACTGATCATCGCGGTGGGCGGCGGGTCGCAGGCGGTCGGCGCGCTCACGGTCGCGCGCGCGTTCTCCTCGAACGCGGCCGTATATGGCGTGCAGGCAGCAGGCGCATCCGCGATTCACGATTCATGGCACGCGCGCCAACGGCTCACCGCGCCGCGCGCCGACACGTTTGCCGAGGGCGTCGCGACGCGCTCGACATACGATCTGACGTTCCCGACCCTGCTCGCGGGGCTCGCCGATTTCGTGACGGTCACCGATGCGGAGATCGCCGAGTCGCTCCGCGTGATTCTTTCAGTCACGCACAACTTGGTCGAGGGTGCCGGCGCGATGGGCTTCGCGGCGCTTCCGAAGCTCCGCGACCAACTCGCTGGCCAGCGCGTCGGCATCATCTTCTGCGGCGGCAATCTCGACATGGGCACGCTGCAACGGATTCTGAATCGGGAGTTGTAGCGGTATCGCTCTCGTCTTGAGCGCCGCGAAGAAATCCTACCCGACCTTCCTCGTCTTTCGCTTGAGGAAGTCCATCAGGATGAATTGCCCGAGCGTCATTGTCGACGTGAAGTACGCCTTGCCGCGGCTGATCTGCGATACACGCTTCACGAATTCGATCAACGTGCGATCGCGGGCCAGCATGAACGTGTTGATCATGATCCCTGCGCGGCGGCAGTTTGCCACCTCGCGCAGCGTCTGCGCAATGACGGTCGTGTGGAGCCCGAACGAGTTCTTGTAGATCTGACCGTTCGGCATCGTCAACGCGCTTGGCTTGCCGTCGGTGATCATGATGATCTGTCGCATGTCCTTCTTCTGTCCCATCAGCAACCGACGCGCGAGCTTCAAACCTTCCGCCGTGTTCGTGTGATACGGGCCAACCTGCGCCGTCGCGAGCGTCGCCAACGGGATCTCCTCGGCTGAGTCGTGGAAGAGCACGACCTTGAGCGTGTCGCCGGGGAATTGCGTCCGAATCAGATGCGTCAGCGCAAGCGCCACTTTCTTCGCCGGCGTGAAGCGATCCTCGCCGTACAGAATCATCGAATGTGAGCAGTCGAGCATGAGCACCGTCGCGCACGACGAACGATACTCGGCTTGGCGCACCATGAGATCGCTGTAGTCGAGATCCATCGGGACTTCGATCTTGCCGGTGCGGGCGAGCGAGTTCTTGAGCGTCTCGTTGACGTCGATGTTCAAGACGTCTCCGAATTCGTACGACTTGCTCCAGCCATCGGACTCGATGCCGGTCGCGAGATACGCCGTATCGTGGCTGCCGAAGCTCGAGCGCCCGAGCGACCCGAGGAGATTTCGTAAAGTCTTATAGCCGAGGAAGTCGATGCCTTTCTCAGTGAGATTGAACTGGACGTCGCGCGCGGCGGCTTGGGCGAGGCTTCCCGGACCGGTGACGGGTTGATGACCAGCCGGCATCTGCGGCGCGTTCTCGAGGTTGAGGTAACCCTCTTCCATCAAACGCTGGACGAGTTTGTCGAGCAACTCGGCGAGTTTGGCTTGGCCTTCTTCATCGTCACCACCCCGGAGCGCTTCGAGCATCTCCGGCGTGAACTGTCCGCTCTCCATGAGCGCGTCGAGAATCGCCTGCTTGAGCGCATCGAGCGAGCGATTGCCCTCGTCTTGTCCGTCCCAGCCGTAGTACGACTGGTTGTCGCCGCCGGCGAATCCAGACTGCAGCAGGAAATCGGCGAGCTTGTCGAGCAGCGATTGGAGATCGATCGCGTCCGCGAGCTCGGGGCTGAACTTGGTATAGGTATGGAACCGCATGATGGGCCCTCCTGTCTCGAAGAATACCCTTCGGGGCGAGAGAGTGCCATGTCAGCGGCGCAGCGCGAGCGAGCCACGTAAATTCCCCCCGTGCCCCATGCCCCCGCGTCGCTCAATCCATTCCGCACGCTGCAGCGCCACCGAAACTTTCGGCTGTTCTGGTTCGGTCAAACGCTGTCGCTGATCGGGACGTGGATGCAGACGATGGCCCGAGGCTGGCTCGCGTTAGAGCTTTCCAATAGCGCGTTCCTCGTCGGCCTCGTTGCGGCGGCGCAATCGTTGCCGATCCTGCTGTTCTCCCTGCACGCCGGAGTGTTCGTCGACCGGACGGACAAGCTCCGCCTCGTCAAAATCGCTCAGACACTGTTGGCACTCGAGGCAGTGGCGCTCTGGTGGTTCACGTGGTCCGGACACGTGACCATTGGCTGGCTTCTCGTGCTCGCGACTGTCAACGGACTCGTCACCGCCTTCGAGATTCCCGCGCGGCAGTCGCTCATCATCGAGCTCGTTGGACGCGATGATCTGCCAGGCGCCATCGCGCTCAACTCGAGTGGATTCAACATCGCTCGGGTCGTTGGGCCGAGCGTCGGAGCGGTGATCATCGCGAAGGCCGGACTGTCGTGGTGTTTCGGCGTCAACGCGTTCAGCTATATCACCGTCTTGGTCGGACTCTTCCTCATTCGATTGCCGGAGTGGACCGCGCCTGAACACCTGGCCTCGCCGCTCGAAGGTATTCGTGAGGGCGTCCGCTACATGCGCGACACACCGTCCATCTCGGCACTCATGCGCTTCGTGGCGGTGTACTCGATCTTGGGCGTTCCGTACCTCACGCTCATGCCCGTTGTCGCCCGCGATCAACTTGGGCTCGGCGCCGGCGGATATGGCGCGATGCTGGCATGCGTCGGAATCGGCGGAGTGACTGGTGCGTTGACCTTGGCCGCGGTGGCGGATCGAGTTCGTCGGACACGCCTGTTGTCTTACGCGTCCTACGCATTCGCGACGCTGCTCATCGCCTTCTCACTCGTTCGAAACCCCGCATTCGCTTACCCGATTTTACTCGGCGTCGGGTTCACGATGATTCTCAACAACGCCGTCGCCAACTCGACGCTGCAGCATCTCGTCCCCAATGAGCTGCGTGGCCGCCTGATGGCCGCGTACTCGTTCATCGTCGTCGGGCTTTCTCAGGTGATTGGATCCGTGATCGCCGGAAGCGTTGCGCACGCCATCGGTGTGTCGTGGGCGATCGGTGGTGGCGCGCTCATCATGCTCGTTTACGCATACTGGGCGTTCGAGCGACGCCCCGAGCTGCGCGCAGTGCAATAGGTCGGCGATCGACCGCGCCTCCGTCGTCCTGAGGAGCGCAGCGACGAAGGGCCTGTTTGTCTGAACGCAGTCGGGAACGCAGCACCCGCGAACTGAATGGGTATCCGCCTCGCTCAGGCTGCTAGGCGCCAACTAGCAACGAGCAACTAATCCCCAATCTGCGTGACTGCGAACTGCTTCCGCGCCGCCTCCAGCACCAGATCCGCCGCGCCGTCGAGCCCCAACCACGCGGTATTGACGCACAGATGGTAATTCTCATGCGCCAGCCAGTTGCGATTCCAATGGCGCTTCACGTAGTGCTCGCGCTGCTTGTTCATATCGGCAATGCGTCGATCCGCCTCGGCCATGCCGATCTTGAACTTCTCGATCGCGTACGCGCGAAGGGCCGACCGTGGCGCGAAACAAAACACGTGCAGCGCGTCGCTCCGCTCGGCGAGCAAGCATTGTGCGCCGCGTCCCACGAACACCGCCGGGCCAATCTGCACTGCCTCCTCGATCACGCGGCGCGTCACAGCGACGATGCGCTCTTCCGTGGTCTCCATCGGGCCCGACGGAACGGGCGGCATCATCTCGGGCGACGCCAGCGATAGCGCGGCCGCCACTCGCTCGGCCATCGATGGAACACGCTCGTCTTGCGCCGATACCTCAGCCACGGTGAGACCCGACCGCTCGGCCACGGCGTCGATCATGGCATTGTCGAACAACGCCCAGCCCAGCGCTTGCGCGACACGCTCGGCGACTTCGGAGCCGCCCGATCCATACATGCGCGAGATCGTGATGACGGGCATCAGTGTGTCGCCGCGGGTAGTGGTCGTCGTCGAACATGTTCGACGATCTCGAATCCAAGCGCGCTCCACGCTTGCTCCGCCACGGCCGCACTGGCCGAGTTGTGGAGACGCATCTCGGCAATGCCATTGGTTTCGCACCAGCGGTCAGCCGCGGCGAGGAGCGCACGCAACACGCCCTTCCTGCGCTCGCTCGGTCGCACGTACACGGACGACACGTAGCAATACCGCTCCGGAAAAAACAGCGGAGAGCTCGGCGTGTCGACGCAGCGCATCACGCCGACGATACGACCGTCTATCTCAGCCACGAAGATCGTGTCGTGCGTCGAGGTGAGCTGCGCACGATAGAGCGTGTGCGCTCGGTCCTCGACATCGGGCCGAAGGTTTCCGTACAGCGGATGGTCATTGTACTCCCGGAGCTGTGCGAGACGCAGCTCGACGATCGCGTAAAGATCGTCGAGCTGCGCACGCCGAACCGAGATGTCTCGCGTCACGTCAGTCCGCCACCAAAGAGATCCTGGTTCGGTCGGCGCCTCGGCTCGGGATTGGCACGACCGTATTGCCCGATATCGGAACGCGAGATCTTTTTCCGCGCGACCAACGCCTCGAGCACGAGCTCGCACGCGGCGACGGACGTCGCGGGATCGTCTTCCGGCGACAATCCGACACGATGGACGATCCGCAACAGATCGGGCACGACCTCGAAACCCTTGAACGCCAGATCAGCACGTGCGTCTTCCGCGACTTGCAGCGCGCCGCCTTCGTCGAACCACATGATCACGTCGTCGACGTTGACGCCGCCGGCGCGATCTTGGAACGTCGCGTCGGCCGCGCGGCGAATGAGCTCACGCGCGATCGTTGCGCCGCCGATCAACTCACCTTCGTACTCCAGCTCGATCTTTCCGGTGATTGCCGGCAGCGCCGCATAGATGTCCGAGATGCGTGGAACGACTTCCGCGTCGCCCGTCATGATCGCGCGCCGCTCGGCGTTCGAGACGACATTTTCCGTCACCGAGATCGGCATGCGTTGCGACACGCCCGACCGTTTGTCGATGCGGCGATCGGTGCGCGCCTCGAACGCGATGCGCTCGATGACCTCGGAGATGAAATCGGGAATGCGCACCGGCCGATTCTCGCGCGCGGTCCAGGCTTCCTGCTTCGTGATGCCGACGCCGAGTTCGACCGTCTCGGGGTAGTGTGTCAAGATTTCGCTGCCGATGCGATCCTTGAGTGGCGTGATGATCTTGCCGCGCGCGGTATAGTCCTCGGGATTCGCGGTGAAGCAGAGCTGAACGTCGAGCGGCAGACGCACAGGGTAGCCCTTGATCTGCACGTCGCCTTCTTGCATGACGTTGAACAACCCGACCTGGACTTTGCCCGCGAGGTCCGGTAGCTCGTTCAGCGCGAAGATGCCCCGGTTGGCGCGCGGCAGCATGCCGTAGTGAATCGTCAGCTCGTCGGACAGTACGTGCCCGCCGCGCGCGGCGCGGATCGGATCGAGATCGCCGATCAAGTCCGCGATCGTGACGTCGGGCGTCGCCAGCTTTTCGACGTATCGATTCTCGCGGCCGACCCATGCGATCGGCGTATCGTCGCCTGCTTCGGTGATCAGGTTTCGCGCGTACTTGGAGATCGGCGCGAAGGGATTGTCGTTGATCTCGCTCCCGGCGACGATCGGCATCGCGTCGTCGAGCAGCGTGACCAGCGCGCGGAGTATTCTCGACTTCGCCTGCCCGCGCAATCCGAGCAGGATGAAATTGTGCTTGGAGAGGATCGCGTTGACGATCTGCGGCATGACGGTCTCTTCATAACCAATCACGCCGGCGAACAGCGTACCGCCTTGGCACAACCGGTCGAGCAGATTCTGTCGCATCTCGTCCTTGACGGATCGAAATGCGCGATCGGGGACACCATGTGGGGAGCGCTTGAGCGCGCCGAGAGTTTCTGGATGTGCGTGCACGGAATCTCCATTTCCTAACTTGCGTCTCCTGCAATGAAGGCGCCCGAACTGTGGCCGCGCAAGTCTCATTGGCCAGTCCAGGGCCTGAACAGAAGCAGCCACGGATTGCGCGGATTTTCACGGAACGATCTTTCGGTCGTTGGTGACAATCCGCCGCCCAAATGACGCCGTTGGGCCGACGTGTAGCTCCAACAGGAGAACGGACTCGACGATCATGTCCGCACGAAAGTGGTATACACCACTTCCAGGTGGCCAGGTCCGAGCTCCGCATCCGTCCAAGCCGTCGAGGCACGAAGAACAACCGAGCACGCGAAAAGGCCGCACCGAATCATTCCGGTGCGGCCCATGACCTCCAACCATCCGAGAATCAGTCCGCCAGCCCAACCTCCACGAGGTTGTCGTAGAACACCGGCCCATGCCCCATGTCGGTCTCTCGCTGCGACGTGGTCTGGTTCGCGTTTGCGCCGTCCGCGGCAAACTTCCCCCACCAGATCGACGGCGCCCACACGACCCCGGGCCTGATCCCTTCTTCGACGCGCGCCACCGCCGTGAACGCGCCACGATCATTGTGCACTACCACCCGCGCACCCACCGCAATTCCGCGTCGCTCGGCATCGACAGGATGCAGCAGACACTCCGGCTCGTTCGCGGCGCGGCGCAGTGATTCCACGTTCACGAATGTCGAATTCAGGAATTGATGCGCCGGTGACGAGATCAGCGTCAGCGGATATCGCTCCGCGAGCGCTGGTACCTCTTCCGGAAACTCGTACGGCGGCGTGAACGCGGGCAAAGGATCGAGCCCCATGTCCGCCATGCGCTGCGAATAGAGCTCGCACTTGCCCGATGGCGTGGTGAATCCGCCGTCGGCATACGGGAGATACGGCTTCGGCAGATTGAGTCGCACCCAGCCTTTCTCGCACAACGTCTCGAACGTTATTCCCTCGAGTCGACCGCGCGAGCCACCGAGTGCCTGGCGAATCAGCGTCACGTCGTCATCGCGAAACATCGGTTCGTCGAGACCCATGCGCGCCGCGAGCCGGCGGAAGATCTCGCTGTTCGGCAGCGCCTCACCCAACGGTTCTATCGACGGCTGGTTCAGCGTGACGTAGTGATGCCCGTACGAGAGGTGAACGTCCCAGTGTTCGAGCTGCGTCGTCGCCGGCAGCAGAATGTCCGCGTAGTCCGCCGTGTCCGTCTGAAAATGCTCGAGTACCACTGTGAACAAATCTTCGCGCGCCATTCCGCGAAGCACCGCATTTCGATCTGGCGCGACCGCGGCCGGGTTCGAGTTGTAGACGACGAGCGCCCGCACCGGCGGACCGCCTACGCCAGCGTCGCGCGTCGTCAGCGCTTCGCCCAGACGGATCATGTTGATCGTGCGAACCGGCGGCGACAGGTCTGGTCGCTCGAGCGCTCGCTTGTCGAACGTGAAATTCGCGCTCGACGAGAGTTGCACGCCGCCGCCAGCGCGCCGCCAATGACCCGTAAGGGCGGGGAGACACGCGATCGTGCGCACGGCCATGCCGCCGCCGCGGTGACGCTGCAGGCCGTAGTTGACGCGAATGAACGCTGCCTTCGACCGCGCGTATCGCTCGCCGAGTGAAACGATCGTCTCGACCGGAACGCCGGTGATCGTGCTCACGCGCTCGGGCGAATACTCCTTCACGCGATTACGCAATTGATCGATGCCGATCGTGTGCGCGCGGATGTACGCAGCGTCTTCGAGTCCGAGCCCGAACAGCACATGCATCATTCCCAGCGCGAGCGCGGCGTCCGTGCCAGGCCGAATTCCGATCCATTCGTCGCACTGGGCCGCGGTTCGCGTCCGAATTGGATCGATCGCGATGACCTTGGCGCCGCGCTCGCGCGCCTCGAGCACGAACGGCCAGAGATGCGGATTCGCCGTCAGGGTGTTCGTTCCCCAAAGCAAAATCAGGTCGCTGCTCGGTATGCCTTCAGGGTCCGCACCGGCGTTGGCCCCGACGGTCATCCGCATGCCGATCGTGCCCGCCATGGAGCAGATGGTGCGATCGAGCATCGACGCGCCAATTCGGTGGAACAACCGGCGGTCCATCGAGGAACCTTGGACCATCCCCATCGTGCCCGCGTACGAATACGGGAGAATCGCCTGAGCTCCATCGCTCGAGCTTCTGATGTCGTTCAATCGCTCCGCGATCTCGGCGAGTGCGCTGTCCCATGTCGTTCGCTCGAACCGGCCCGACCCCTTCGGGCCCACGCGTCGCATGGGATGTAAGACCCTGTCCTGTTGATACGTACGCTCGACGTAACGGTTCACCTTCGCGCACAGAAAGCCACGCGTGAACGGGTGATCTGGATCACCTGCGACCCGAACGGCGCGCCCGGATTCCACCGTCACGAGCATCGCGCAGGTGTCTGGACAATCGTGCGGGCACGCGCCACGAACGACGTGGCTGTCAGAAGCGGCTTGATTCGGCATTGCGGCTCTCGAATACTCTTGGTGTCGCGGGTCTCGAGCGAAGTTCAAGCTAATGATCGACGTGACGGGCCAGCCAGTGGTCCGGAAGGTGCAGCCGCCGCCCTCCGACTAAACGAACGCCGCGATGGGCGCGCGTGCATCGGTGCCGAGTCATTTCATGCGTACCGCTTAACGGAAACACGTTTGCCCGATGTGAACTTGCCCAACCGTGCCTTGACACGCACTCCGGGTACGGTAACTTTCTCGCCGCTCGACCCGAGCGCCCAGATCGCGTGCACGGACCACGCGGAAGTACAATTCGACCTACTCTTCAGGAGATAGTCATGAAGCGCCTGGCTTTCGTCGCCGCTGTGCTCGCGGTAACCGCAACCGCCTGTTCGAAGTCTGATGAAGCTGCAAAGGATACGGCAACGCCCGCAATGGCGCCGGCTCCCGCACCGGCCGCTGCCGCGACCGATACTGGCATGAAGATGGACACTTCGATGAAGATGGACACCTCGAAGAAGATGGACACGTCGAAGGCCGGCAAGAAGAAGCCGTAACCGCGACGCACCACCACGTGCTCGAAGGGCGCGACGTCATGTCGCGCCTTTCTTGTCTTCGGGGCCCGGCTAGCCGAGCGCGTTCCGCAACACGGCAACGCGCATGAGCAAACTGGCATCGTCCAACACCGGCGCCGCATTCGATACGTCGATCCCTTGGTCGAGCTCGACCCACGACACACACCCCAAATAACGGCGCGTCTCAGGAACCACGACAGGCGCGGGCAAGCGCGCGACCCCGACCGCGACGACCTGCACGCCCGGCCGATTCTTGTAGTTGAATCGCGACTCCACCGCGCTCCACGCCAGGCCATGCTCACCCTCGATGGCGCGCAATGGATCGAGCGACGTCACCTCCCATACCCCCAACACTCTCGCGACGTAGTCGATGCGAATCGTTCCCTCGACAGGCCGTCGCGAATGCGACTGATCGAGGCCTGACAGGAACCTCGGCGCGACTTCATTCGCCTTCTCGTGAAAGAAGGTCGGGTAGAGCAGGAACTGATCGTGGCGCACCGCGAACCCGGCGCGCTGCTCGCGAATGCCGCCCTTCCGAATCATCGCGATGATCTCGCCGCGCGCCATCGCGTCGACGAGCACCGCCCACTCTTTGAGCGCGGTGCGCTCGATCAGCGATGCGTCTTCCACCAACGAAAGGCCTCCGGAATGCCTTGCTCGGGCCGCACCGTCGGCGACCATCCTAGCTCTCGCCGGGCGCGCTCCGACGTGAACGGATTGTCCTCGGTGAGAAACCCAATCGACGCGCTCGATATCACGTTCAACCGGCCGCCAGTCAGGACTCGCGTCGTCGATCTCACGACCTTGAACGCAATTTTCGCCACCGGCAATGGAATCGAGACGAATCGCACGCGTCGTCCCAACCCTTCGCCCGCGAGCACGAAGAAGCGCCGCACCGTGACGGGGTAGTCGTTGGCCACGTTGTACGCGCGGCCGCCGGCGCCGTCGCACATGACGGCGCGCACGGCAGCATCGGCCACGTTTGCTGCGTGCGTCACCGAAAAGATCGAACGTCCGCCGCCAATGATCGGCACAATCCCGCGACGGAGGAGCTTCGCGACGCGCGGCACAAACTGTCGGTCGCGCGGACCATAGATCACATTGGGACGGATCGCTGTCGCCCAAATCCTGGCCACCGCGTGCGCCTCGAGCACGAGCTCCTCCGACTCGCGCTTCGATCGCGCGTAGTACGCACGCTCGGGCAACGGACCCAGCACCATATCCTCACTCGTCTTTTTTCCCGGGCCACTGTACCGCGCCGTCGGACCGTACACGGCGACGCTACTCAGTTGCAGCAATCTCGCGCCCGACGACTCCGCCGCAGCGATCGCATTCGTGGTTCCATCGACATTGAGACGTCGAAACACTTCCCACCCGCCAGACGTCGTGATCGCCGCTGCCGTGTGAAAGATCGCGTCGCATCCCGCCGCTGACCGACTGAACGAATCGCGATCGAGAACATCGCCCTGTGTCGTCTCGACTCCGAGCGACGCGAGATCGTTCGACGCCGATCGCACGAGCGCGCGAACACTCCAACCATCCGCCAGCAAACGCTCGACGATGTGCGACCCGACTAGACCCGTCGCACCCGTGACGAGCGCCTTGGGCACTTAGGCGGGGAAGGGCAGCGTCACGACATCCACTCGCCGCTCACCACTTTCCCACTTCGCGTTCAGACTGCTCCCTGGCGCGACCTCGCGTCGCACCATGCCAATCGCAATTCCGCCTAACCTCGGCGATCCGACTGAGCTTCGCACGTCGCCCACATGATTGCCGGAGTCGTCGATCAGCTGCGCGCCCGTGGGCGGCGCGTCCGAGCTGGCGGCGCGAAGTCCACGCAGATGCCGATTCACATGCCCGCGAAAATGCACGCGCGCGACGACTTCCTGCCCGATGTAGCAGCCTTTCGTGTACGAGATCGCATCGAGCTCGTCGAAGTTGGCTTCCTGTGGAATTGTCGTGTCATCGATGTCGATGCCCCACTCTGGACGCCCAGCTTCGACGCGCGCGATCTCCCACGCATCGAGCCCCGCCGGCATCGCGCCTTCGGTAATTGCACGTTCCCAAAATCGATCGAAATGCTCGAACGGCACGAAGAGATCGTATCCTTCCACGCCGATGTCCGGCGCGCGCGCGATCATGACCGATACGCCGTCCGCGACGTCATCGATGTGCGCATACGGCGCTAGCTGCCCGAGCTCGTCGGCGTCGAGCGCCGTGATGGCCGCGACGATCCGGCGCGCCTGCGGACCGAAAATTCCGACATCTCGAATCGCGTGCGAGTCGTCGCGATAGCCGGACAGACGTGGATTCACGTACTTCTTCACCGTCGCCAGCCAGCTCGCCCAAGCGCGCGGCGGCGCGTCGACGAGATACGAACCGGAGCTCGCGAAGATCCGTAGATCCGCGACGACGCGTCCCTTGGCAGACAAGGCGGCGCCGTACTGGCCGTGCCCGGGATGCATCGCGAGGACGTCGTTCGTCACGAGACCGGTAAGTGCCTCACCCGACTTCTCGCCGAAGAACCTGATGCGTCCGCGATGACTGCGGTCGATGACGATCGCGTTGGTTCGGAGCGCGTCGTATTCTGCGTTCACATCCGCGTACGCGAGCACGACCTCGTGCCCGCCAATCTCCTGCGTCGTGCCGCGTCGCTGCGGTGCGATGTCCAGATTCGTCATTGAACAAGCACCTCCTCCCTCATCCGCGCTGACTCGAGGACGACAACACCAATCATGTTCGTAAGTAAACCGTAGCGACAACCCCGCGCCACGGTCATTGACGCGCTAGTCGTGCGACTCGCGGGACTCCGATACATCCCGCGCGTAGCTCTCGTCGAGCAGCTCCACCGGGTGCAACGCGCGGATCGACGATCCCGCACGGAGCAGGCCGGCACCAATCTGCATCAAACAGCCTGGGTTGCCGCTTGCCACAACCTCGGGCGACGCCGCCGCAATGTTCGCCAGCTTTCTATCCAACACGACGTCCGACGTCTCGGGCTCGACGAGATTGTAGATGCCCGCGCTGCCGCAACACACTTCGCTCTCGCTGAGCGGCACGAGCCTGAGCTCGGGAATCGCTCGGAGGAGATCGATCGGCGCCGTCGAGATCCGCTGCGCGTGCACTAGATGACACGGTGCGTCATACGCGACGCGCAGACGCACCGGCCCGCCGCGCTCGAGCCGTCCTCCCGTCGTCAGCAACTCACTCACATCGCGGACCTTGCTCGAGACGCCTGCTGCACGCTCGGCCCAAGCCGGCTCGTCGTGCAGCAGGTGCGCATACTCTTTCATCATCGCGCCGCACCCCGCGGCATTCACGCAGATATAGTCCGCATTGGCACGCTCGAACGCCTCGATGTTGATCTTTGCCATGCGGCGCGCCGCGACGACGTCGCCAGCGTGCGCGTGCAACGCACCACAACAACCCTGTCCGGGTGCATCGGCCGTTGAGTACTCGTTGACGACCAGCGCACGCGTCGTGGCGCGATTGACGTCGGTGAACAATCCTTCCATGACGCAGCCTGTCAGCAATGCCACGCTTCCGCGGGCTCCGGTCGATCGCGGTGTAGCGCGCGCGTTGGAATTCGACCGTCGCGTCGACGCCAGCATCGCCATCGCGAACCCCGGACGACCGGGTAGCTTCGCGAATAGCCGCGCGATGCCGAGGCCCCGCAGAACCCTCCCGCCCAGCATTGCCAGCGCGAGAAGCCGCGGTCGCTCGAACACCGACAAAATCATCCGCGCCACAAATGGAATCGGCCGATGCTCGGCCAATGTCGCTCGCGTCGCCTCGAGCAAATGTCCGTATGGTACGCCCGACGGACACGCCGTCTCGCACGCCCGACACCCGAGGCACTGAGCGATGTGTCGCTCCACGCTTTCGCTCTCGGGCTGAAGCGTTCCTTCGAGCAACGCCCGCATGAGCACGATGCGGCCGCGCGGGCTGTCGTTCTCGTCCTCCAGCGTGAGATACGTCGGGCACGCCTGCAGGCAGAATCCGCAGTGGACGCACGCGTCGATACCTGCACGTTCCCCAGCGAGCGGGCTATTCGGCAGTGCACACTCGGACGGAACGACGACGGGCGCGCTCATGAGCGTTCTCCAAAGATGCCCGGGTTCAGCACGCCCTGTGGATCGAACGTTCGCTTGATGCCTGATGAAATCCGGTCCGCCGTCGGCGAACCACACGTCGCCCAAAGCTCGGCCGGCAGCCGCTCGCCGATCTGTGTCAAATTGGGTTGTGGTCGCGCCCACCAGCTC
This sequence comes from Gemmatimonadaceae bacterium, assembly GCA_025934075.1. Classification (GTDB taxonomy): domain Bacteria; phylum Gemmatimonadota; class Gemmatimonadetes; order Gemmatimonadales; family Gemmatimonadaceae; genus JAQBQB01. The sequence goes on along the minus strand of JAICYT010000005.1, from coordinate 2,490 downwards.
CGCAACGCGTCGAGCGCAGCGCCTGGTGCGATGCAGCGCACGATTCCGCGTGCGGGCGCTGCACTGACCAATGTACCCGGACACTCGCTCGCCGCCGCGGACGCGGCACTCCAGACGCGCGCGATCTCCGAGGGTCGTGCCGAAAGGCGAAACACCACCGTCCCCGCGTCCTCAGTCGTACGCAGTCGCGGCCACACGTCGCCATCAACGTCGGTAACGGCACCGAGCGCCGCGAACGCTGCTCGCTGTGCGGCGACCGCTTCCCGGTTGCCGCCGAGCCGAATGACTGCCACTACGCTGTCGACGTCGAGCACCCTCTTCGCCATTGGCGCGTTGAGGATCTCGCAGGCATATGGACTGAACGGCAGTTGGCGCAATAGCTCGCGCGTCCGGGCGACGCCGGCCTCGCCGAGATTGATCACGATCGACTCGTCGGCTTCTGGACGCGCGTGCAACCGCACGGTCGCCTCGGTGATCACGCCGAGCGTCCCCCAGGATCCGGTCAGCAGTCGCGTCAGATCGAAACCGGCGACGTTCTTGACGACGCGCCCACCGCCGCGCACCGCGACGCCACTGCCGGTCACGAACTCCACCCCGAGCGTCAAATCGCGCGGCGTACCGAACGAAGTTGAAAGCGGACCCGCCGAGGCGGTCGCGATTGTCGCGCCGAGCGTTCCCTGATCGCCGCCATGCGGGTCGAGCGCGAGCCATTGATCGTGCTCGGCGGTCGTCTGTCGAATCTCGTCGAGCGTCGTCCCGGCGCGCGCCGTGAGCGTGAGATCGCCCGGCACGTACTGGGTGATTCCCGCGAGCTCGCGCGTCGACACCGATTCACTCGCGGACACCGGTCGCCCCGCGTCGAGCCACGTTCCGCGACCGACCACGCGAAGCGGTGCGTGTCGATCAGCTGCCTCGCGGACGCGCTCGCACAAGGCGGCGACCGAGTCGACGGCGATCGTCGTCATACCGTGGCCACCGCCCGCCGGGCAGCCGGCGCTGCGTGCCACTCACGGCAGCTGTGCACAGGAACGACCTTGCCCGGGTTCGCACGTCGATCCGGATCGAACACTTCCCGCAACGCACACATGGCTGCGAGCGAGTCGCTCGAAAAAATCAGTTCCATGTACGGAAGCTTGTCCAAACCGACGCCATGCTCGCCCGTAATGGTGCCGCCAGCTCTCACGCACGCGGTCATGATCTCCTTCATCGCGACGTGCACGCGCGCCGTCTCATCCGCATCCGACGCGTCGTACGCGATGTTGGGATGCAGATTGCCATCGCCGGCATGGAACACGTTGCAGACACGCAGTCGATGCTGTTGCGCGATGCCGTGAATCTCGGCCAGCACGTCGGGTAATCGCGTTCGCGGCACGACCGCATCCTGTACCACGAGATGCGACGACACTCGTCCCATCGCGCCGAACGCCTTCTTGCGTCCTTGCCAGAGCCGCGCGCGCTCAGTCTCGTCGCGCGCGATCCGGACCGTTCGCGCGCCGCCGTTCTTGCACAACGCTTCGATCGTGGCGACGTCATGCTCCAATCCGGTCGCGGCGCCATCTACTTCGATCAGCAACGCCGCCGCTGCGTCGGTCGGATATCCCGCGGCGTAAATCGATGATTCGACGGCACGAATCGTGGCCTGATCGATCATCTCGAGCGCGGCGGGAATGATACCCGTCGCCACGATCGCCGACACCGCACGCGCCGCTTCGTCGATCGACATGAAGTCGGCCAACAATGTTCGCACGGCTTCTGGATTGCGCGACAGCCGCACCGTGATGTCGAGCGCAATGCCGAAGCAACCTTCCGACCCGACGAAGGCTCCAACGAGATCGTAGCCTTCGCGTTCGCCGTCAGCGTTGCCAAGCGAAACCACTTCGCCATCCGGCAATACCACAGTCAGTGCGACGACGTGATTCGTCGTCACACCGTACTTGAGGCAATGCGGGCCGCCTGCGTTCTCCGCCACGTTGCCCCCAATCGTACACGCTGCCTGGCTCGATGGATCGGGCGCGTAGTGAAGACCGACCGCCGCAACGGCGCGACTCAGCGCAACGTTCACCACACCCGGTTCCACGATCGCGAGCCCGTTCTCGGCATCGACCGACAGAATGCGGCTCAACCGATTCAGCCCGATCAGCACGACGCCGTCAGCGAGTGCTCCGCCGGAAAGTCCGGTCCCGGCGCCGCGCGGGACGAACGGCACCTTGCGTCGGGCGAGCTCGCGCACAATCGCGACGACTTCGTCGCGCGCTCCCGGGAACACCGCTAAGCCTGGCTGTTTGTGATACGACGGCAAGCCATCCGAGGCATACGTGAGCAGCTCACTGGGCCGAAACAGCACGCGGCGATCCCCGACGATCGCAGCGAGGCTATCGGCGAGCTCTTGATTGATCTTCGCGACGCTTGGGGGCATGGCTTAAAGCTATGCGGTGGAACGGTGGAACGGTGGAACGGTGGTACGGTGGTACGGTGGTACGCGTTGGGTTG
>JAICYT010000161.1 GCA_025934075.1 Gemmatimonadaceae bacterium | reverse complement strand
TCCCTCGAAGGTCGAGTCGGACCAGGTGTAGTTCGTGAATGATCGTCCCGCATCGGTTGATCGCGCGAGCGTGAAACCCGTGAGCCGATTCTTTGGATCAGCGCCGCGATCGTAGAACTGGACATACACGTCGCCGTTCGCTGGATCGATGGCCAAGAACTGAAAGAACTGATCGCGGCCGCTGTGCAGCGAATCACTCGTCACGCGAATCGGCGCTGACCACGTCCGACCCTTGTCTCGCGAGCTCGCGAGAAATGGGTCGATGTCGCCGTTTCGAAAATCCGTCCACGCCACGTAGACATTGTTCCCATAGACGCCGACCTGCGGGAACCCGAACACCCGGCCAAGCCCCGGCACGGCGCCCGTGCCACCGAAGTATGGCGGTCCGACATCTTGCACGACTCGCGATGGCGTAAACGTCTTCCCCCCGTTGCGCGACGTCGCCATGACGATGGTCAGCCCCCAATTCCACACGGCGTAGATCGTTCCGTCCGCTGCCACCACGCCGTGAAAGCCGACGACGTCGCCATTGTCGTCGCGAGGAAATCCGGCCTGCGTGCTGACGCGGATCGGCGCCGACCACGTCTTGCCGCGATCGGTCGAGCGCGCGAACAGCATGATCGACTTGTCGAGCTGCCACTCGATCCAGCCGACGTACAAACTTCCGGCATGAGCGCTCTTTGATGAGTTGTCGGCGAAGATCCGCGGCATATCCTCGTACTGCATTCCGGGCTCATCGCCCTTGTACCACACGCGAACAGCAACCGGCTCCGCGTCCCAGGTCTTGCCGCCGTCGGGCGAGCGACGGACGTAGATGCCGTTGCGCCCCGCGCCTTTGCGCCAGTACGACGTGCTCCCCAGCTTGTCGAAGACCAGATACGACAGATACGCCGCGCCCTTGTCGTCGAACGTCACGCTGACGTCCCCCGCCGAGCGCCAGTCGCGCGGAATGGTACCCTCGGCGGTCCTGAACGTGCGACCGGAATCCGCCGAATAGACGGCTCGCGCGGGCCCTTGATACACGCCGACGATTTGCGCCGGGTTGTTCGGATTGACGGCGATGCCCGGCTCGTTCCCGCGCAGCTCTGGCGTCGATACTGTGACGACCCGCGCACCGGGCGGGCGCGGTAGCGCCCCGGCTTGCGCCAGCGCTGTCGTCGAGAAAAACAGAGCCCCGAGCACCAATGAGCGGAGCACTCGGGGCGAGAGAACCATCGACGTTGTTCGCAAACCTATTGCTTCGCGAACGCCAACGTTTGCGTTTTCGTCTGACCACCGCCCGTCAACGTCGTCGCGATGCGGAGCGACTTGCCTGAAGGATCGACGGTCCAGCGATCGGTCTGGTCGAGCGGCTGTCCGCCAATGGTCGCTTTGGTCTTCACCAAGAGGTCTGGCCCATCCCACGAGGCCGTCAGAAACAGGTCGACCGACGCGCCCTGCGTCGTCACCGTGTTCTTCGTCGGCGAGCCGTCGAGATTCACGAACAACGTGCTGCGTTGCTCGCCCACCTCCGTCATGCCGACGCGGTTGATCGTCATCACCTTGGAATCCTTCGTGACTTTCAGCGTCATCGACTGCGGAAGGCCCGTGCCCTCGCTCTTCTTGGGATCGAGTGTCCAACTGCCGGCCAGATCAGGATGCGCGGCCGCAATGGGCTTTTGCGCCCGCACAGGCGAGGTCAGTGCGGCAAGAGCGAACATCATTGGTACGAAACGGCGCATCAACGTCCCCATGGAACTGTTTGCCTATTTCTTCTTCTTCGGCGTCTCGGCCTTGCCCGCCGCATCGCGGAACACCTTCGCCTCGCCCTCATACGCGAACTTGACGTTGGCGCTCTGTTCGACTTGGCTGATCGCCAAACGACTCGAGTCGAGCGGCACATCGAACGACGCATCGCGATCGAGCAGCGGAAGGTCGGGAACCTTCACGTCGTAATTGAACCAGCGTGTCAGCGCCTCGACAACGGTCCGAAGCTGTTTGTGCTGCACTGAGATCCGCCCGTCGACCCAACCAAATGCCTCGGCTCGCTCCGCGTCGGTCGGTGGCCGCATGCTGTCCTTCTCGACGACCAGAGCCTGGTTCGCCGACACAGTGGCTGTCTTCTTACCCGTTTTCACCAGGACCGAGCCTTCGCGTACCTGAATGCTGACGCCGCTGTCACTGGGGTATGACGAGATGATGAACTTGGTCCCTGTCGCGATGAAGTGCATCCGCTTGGCGACGACTCGGAAGGGCAGTTGCTGACCGGCCGCGACTTCGAACGAAGCCGTTCCATCAACGCGTACCGCGCGAATGGTCGTCGGGAAGCCCTTGTCAGGGATCATGACTTTGGTCTCAGGACCGATCCGCATCTTGGTGCCATCGCCGAGCACGACGCTACCAATTTGACCAGGGCTCGACGCGATCGGTTGAATACCCTGCGCGTTCACCGCCGAGAGCACCGCGTCATCTTCACCGAGTCGATTCATGTAGAATGCCCCGGCGAGCGCGACGCCGAGTGCAACTACCCCGAGGACGATGACGGGTCCCATTGAGCGGCTCTTCGCCACGGACTTCATGTGCGACGCGGCGTCATGACGGCCGGCCGTCGCCGCAGCGGCGTGCGCTTTCGCGTTGTCGCCTTCGCCATGTATCGTGCGCTCGATCGACGCCCACACGGTCGCGGCGTCGGCTTGCGACGCCGCGTGCGTTTCCGATTGCGCACCGCCGCCCATCGCTCCCATGCGGTGGCCGGAGAACCGCCGGCTCAGCGCGCGCGCCGAACCGTGTCGAATCTCGTCAGCGAGGAACGTCTTCAACTGGTCCGCGTTCGCGAAGACGGCACGCTGGTTCCAGGCATTCAGGAACGCGACTTCGACGACTCGCGCGGCAAGGTTCTTTGCGTCGCCGAGCTGACTTTGCGCGCTGGCGAGGCACTCGCTGTAGTTGGCATCAAACGCTCGCCTGAGCGCTTGCTCGTCCGCGATCACTGGTGACGAAGCACCAGACGCGGGCGATGCAGTGAGAGGTGCGCCGTCGCGTGGTGGGACGCTCGTCGACATGCAAGCCTCCAAGGCTCTCGGTTGCGGAATAACATGGCACCGGGACAATGGAGGGCAAGATGCAACGAGGGCCCGGACGGTTTGTGTCGCCCGGGCCCCTACATGCTGTCGGCGTTCCTACTGATCGTACGCTCTGCTCACGGCGACTCGCCCGGCCGGTATCGGCGGATCGTCTGCGCGTCGATATCATGTTCGGTCCAGGCGACTGGCTTGAGCTGTCCCTTGGCGAACATGGCCGCCTGATCGCTGAAGTACGGCGAATCGGGCTTTGGACTTTCGCCATACGCGAGCACGGACATCGCGTGCGGTTCGTCGCCAAATTCGACGGCCAAGATCCAGCCGTCCGAACCGGTTGCTTCGCGCTTCCCGTCCGGATCGTCGCGATAGGTCAACACGCGAAAGCAGCCGAGGTCGCTCGAGCAGCCACCGACTGGAACGTCGACGTCGCCGCGACGAACGCGATGCACGTCGCCCCACGCGACGTCGAACGATCCGTAGCGACGTTTGGTTTCGTCGACCGCCCAGGTGAACGCCTCGACCGCACGAGCCGGTGAGCGAAGCCCGCGTGGCGTCGAAGTCGGCGCGGTCGGCGTCCACGGCTGCGCATATGCCGAGTCCGCGGCGGTTGGCCCGCCGCGTCCGAGGTAACGCCGCCACCACGTCTCGAACAACGTGCCGCCGCGACTGTTCGGCGCGACGGTCTTGTCCCATTTGGCGATCATGTCGATCGCTTTGGCGACGTCGCCCGTGGGATCGGTCGCGCGCACCGCGGCCACGAGATCATCGCGCACACGGTCCGCCAGCAACATCCGATACGAGTGCTTGAGCGCGATCACGTCGTCGAGGCTCAGCTTGCGATCGTTGTCGATCAAGTCGATCGCGAGTTGACTGCGAAGTCCAAGCCGCGGCGCCGGGAAGTACGGCGGATACCTCGCCGGATCGAGCGGCTGACGCATGTTGGTGTAGTATGGTGCGTCGTTCTCGTTGTGGATGTAGCCGCCTTTTGGATTCAACACCTGCGGCAACGAGTCGAGTGGCACGTACGTGGTCCACACGTCGGACGTCCGATGCGCCGGAACGGCCGCGGTGTCTCCCCCGCTCGGATGCGGCAGCGCCGGGATCGCCGCGTTCCACAGATAAAAGATGTTCCCTGCCCTGTCCGCGTACGTGAAGCTCGAGTTGATCCGCGCGCGCATGCGCATCGCATCCTTCCACTCGGCGAGCGAATGCGCGCGCATCATTCGGAGGAATTGTTCGCCGGCGCGAAACTCCAAGTCGTCGGCCGCGCGGAAAACGTAGATCTTCCCGTTCGCGCGCTCGATGACTGGACCGAGCGACGTCCGCAGCATCGAGCGCGTCTCGGTCGAGAGGCCCGCGCCGTCCTTGAACTGGACAGTGACCATTCGGTGGTCGAGCGGCAGCGACGCGCCGTCGAGGAGGTAATGGTCGGGCACCGCGGGGTCGGCGTCGAGCGCGTAGATCTGCCAGAGCAGCGGATCGTTGTTCGTCGTGGCCCAACCCAAATCTTTGTTGAAGCCGCCGATGACACCGAACGGTCCGCCGATGCGGAGGTCGCCATAGAAGTCCAATACGTTTGGCACCACCACGTGCGCCTCATAATAGCCCGCGTTCCAGGCGAGATGAGGGTTTCGCAATAGGATCGCATGCTTCGACTTGGTGCGACTGGGGGCGAATGCCCAAGCGTTCGAGCCATCGTCCGGATTCGGAACTGGCGGCGCCGGTCGCAGATTGTGCGTCGCCGAATCGCTCCGCGCGAGGAACTTGTTCGCTTGCGCGAGCGGAGGCAGATCGACGTCTTTCGCCAGCACGTCGTAGCCGGTGAAGTGCGGCGCGAAGCCCGGCGGGAATTCACCAGGATGCAGTTCGATGTATCGATTCACGCCGACAGCAAATCCGTCGTAGATGTCACGGGTCGGCTGATCGATCAGCGGATACACCTCGACGGCCCGTGCGTAGGCTTGATGGTTGATGAAATCCTCATTGATGCTGTCGCGTCCGAACCAGCGCGCCATTTCGCCACGCGCACGGAGCAAGCTGAGTGCGACCCGCGGACCGTAATCCTCCGATTGCACGTACGCTTCGGCGTATCCGGCCGCGATGAGGTTGTCGGCTTTGATGTGCGGTACGCCGTGAGTGGTCCGCCGCACTTCAACGTGCTGGGCGAGGGTCGATGCAGAGAGCGGCGATGATGATTGCGCGCCGGCGACGGCGGACGTCAGCAGCGTCGCGGCGATGAGCGCAGAGGAAGAGCAAAGTCGCATAAACCGAAATTCGCCAGCGTGCGCGCCGCGCGCCAGGCCATTATGTTCGACTCTCGGCCCGTACTCCAAATGAAACCCGACATCAATCTCCGCATTACCGTCAGCGGTCAGCTCGAGTTCATCGCCCGACTCGAACGCGAGCGAGCGCCGCAAACCTGCGGCGCGTTCGTCGACTCGCTTCCATTTCGCAGCAAGATCATCCAGACCCGCTGGAGCGGCGAAGCCGCCTGGATTCCACTCGGCTCACTCGACTTCGGCGTTCCGTTCGAAAACCACACGAGTCATCCGGCGCCTGGACAGATCCTGCTGTATCCAGGCGGGATCAGCGAAACGGAGATTCTCTTCCCGTACGGCAGCACGATGTTCTCGAGCAAAGTCGGGCAGCTCGCGGCCAGTCACTTCCTCACGATCATCAAAGGCATCGAACATCTGCCCGAGATGGGGCGGCGCGTCCTGTGGGAGGGCGCGCAGGACATCGTGTTCGATCGCGAGTAGCCTTCGCGTCGAGAGTTACGGCGTCAGCGTCGCGTCATAGCTGGTGACGAACTCGAGGAACTTCGAGATCTCGACCATGTCGCGGCCGACGAACCGCACCGTGTGCGCGTCGACGCGCTGGATGTTGGGCAAATAGCCGAGCAGCTCGACCGGGCGGTAGTTCTTGAACGACACATCGACGCTCAACGGTTTCGTCATCGTGTACGGCTTCATCTCGGCGCGTCGCATGACGGCGGTCTTGGCCTGCTGCCGAATGCGCGCCTGACCAACTTCCGGCGTCAGCGTTGCGGCAGAGTGAAACCCGATCGCTCGCTTGACGACGACACCCTCGAGATTCCCGAGCCGCTGCTTGGTTTCGCTGACGATTGCATCATCGCCGGTGATCATCACAACCGGCACGCCGTATTGCGCGGCGATCGCCGCATTGATGCCCGCCTCCGACTGTGACACGCCATTCAGCGCGATGCGCGTGAGCAGCGCGCTCGACATCGTGTGAGCCCGGACGCCGGTCGTACTCGTCGTTGCCGCGTGATAGCCGATGAAGATCACCGCCCCGAACGTCGAGTCGATTCCCTCCATCATGCCGAGGGGTCGCGGGAAAGAGCGGACGATCGTGATCGGGACGTCGGCGGGGAACTTGTCGATCAACAATGACTCGCCATTGCCGTGCGAATCGCTGACGACGAATTCCGTCGCACCCGCTTCGCGCGCACCTTGAATGGCCGCCAAAACTTCGGCGGTCATCCATTGGCGCGCCTGATTGTACTCGAAGCTCGCCGGCGACAGTTGATCGACCGAGACAACGCCTGTGATCCCTTCCATGTCCGCCGAGATGTAGACCTTGAGCGGACGCTGGGCGACGGCGGTTGACGCTGCGAGAAGACAGGAAAAGGCCAGCAAAGTGTGTTTGGGCATGCGCAACGTTGCCGACAAAGGCCGCGCCTGACAAGAAGCGGAGCGGAATGTTAGTTTCGCTTGTCGCCATTCTTGGCGCTCGCCCGATTCCTTCCGTCATTCCCGCCTTCAGGAGACGCCATGCTTCGACGCTCGATTCTCGTCATCGTGCTCGCCGCCGCGCCAGCGTTCGCACAATCAGCCACGCGTTCGGCGCCTGGCTCCGCCACATCAGAAATCAGAAAGGCGTGGGAAACAGCCCGCGGATATCTCATGGACGCGGCGACGGAAGTGCCCGAGTCCACCTACGCGTTCAGACCGACGCCCGACGTGCGAACGTTCGGAGAGCTGATCGCGCACCTCGCCGGAGCGCAGGATTCGTTCTGTGCCGCAGCACTCGGCGAGCCGGCGAGTAGAGAGGACGCCGTGGAGAAGACCACGACGACGAAGGCCGCGCTCGTCGATGCGCTCAAGAAATCCAGCGACCACTGTGCTCGCGCATACGCGATGAACGATCAAGAGGCAGCGAAGCCGCTAGGCGGGTCAAATGGGAATGAATCGCGGCTATCGATGCTCGTCATGAACTTGACGCATGACAACGAGCATTACGGCAACATCGTCACATACATGCGGATGAATCACATGATTCCCCCGTCGAGCAAGCCAAGAAAGTAGACGCGAGCGCAGAGAGGGCCGCGCGAGCATCGCGCGGCCCTCTCTGCATGTCGGCTACTCGCGGCGCCCTCACTGAACCTCGCGCCAGATTCCCTGATCCTTTGTCTCGTGGAGCAGAAGCCCGCCCACGACGAACGTCATGAGCGCGACGCTGATCGGGAACCACAGACCCGCATATCGATTCCCCGTCGCCGCGACGATTGACGTCGCGATCACAGGCGTGAATCCCCCGAACCAGCCGTTGCCGAAGTGATAGGGCAACGACAGCGAGGTATATCGAATCTTCGCCGGGAAGCTCTCGACCAGGAACGCGGCGATCGGACCGTAGACCATCGTCACGTACAACACCTGGATGAACATGTACAACACGAGCATCCAAAAGTTGACCGGCTCCGCGGCGGCTGACATGCCGTGATAGATGGGGATGTACGTCAACGCGGCGAGCAGACAGCCCGACATGATGATGCCCTTTCGCCCGATGCGATCCGACAGCGCGCCGAACACGACGAAGAACGGCGTGCCCAGTACCAATGCGATCGCCACGATGCTGTAGGCGGTGTCGACCGGAACTTTGAGCACCGTCTGCAAGAAGAACAACGCGTAGAACTGTCCCGTGTACCACACCACCGCCTGTCCAGCCGTCGCGCCGAGGAGCACGATGAAAAACACCTTCCATCGCTCGGCGGTGCCATAGGCGTCGGTGAGCGGCGCCTGCGACGTCTTCCCTTCCTTTTGTAGCTGCACGAACAGCGGCGACTCGGCCATCCGCGCCCGAATGTAGTACGACACGACCACCAACACCGCCGAGATCAAGAATGGAATACGCCAGCCCCACGACTTGAACTCCGCGTCGGTCATCGAATGCTTCGTGACGAGGATGACGATGAGCGAGAGAAAGAGTCCAAGCGTCGCGGTCGTTTGAATGAACGATGTGTAATAGCCACGCTTGTCGTCTGGCGCATGTTCGGCGACGTACACGGCGGCGCCGCCGTATTCACCGCCGAGCGCGAGACCTTGCAGCAGTCGCAGCGAGACGAGCAAAATCGGCGCAAAGATGCCGAGCGTGCCGTAGCCCGGCAGAAGTCCGATCGCCGCCGTAGATCCGCCCATGATCAGCAGCGTGATCATGAAGGCGTATTTTCGTCCGACGAGATCGCCGATGCGTCCGAAGAACAACGCGCCGAACGGGCGCACCGCGAACCCCGCCGCAAACGTCGCGAGCCACTTGAGCAACGAGACCGTCGCGTTCGAGCTGGGGTAGAAAATTCCCGAGAGCGTCGCCGCGAGACTGCCGAAGATGTAGAAGTCGTACCACTCGATGACCGTGCCGACGGACGACGCGGCGATCACGCCCCAGATCTTTCGCTCGGCCTCGGAGGCTCGATGATGCACGGCAGCGGCAATTGTCATGGGGCACAATACTGCGCGCTCCCGTCACGCCGCGCGAGGGCTTCTGACGGGAGAGCTTCTACTCGAACGGCTTCTCCGTCGCCATCGCTTGCCAGGCCCGCGCCACGCGCGCCGTCGGGAACCACGCCGTCAGATACGGCGTCGGCGTCGTATCCGCCACAGCCTCGGTGCGCTTGGTTTTGAGCTCGCCGATATACCCGGACGCCTCGGCCATTGGCTTGAGTGTGCTCGAGGACTCATCAAGACGAAGAGGCAAGACGTCGTCGAAGAAGATGATCGACATGTCGCGCGAGCGGCCGACGATATGCCCAACTCCCGGCTCCTCGGCCAATGCCCACAGTGCGCCGCCGCGGCGATTCACCGCGAAAAGTCCGGTGATCGTATTGACGCGCGAGTCGAGATCCTTTCCGCCGATGAACAGCAGCGCCGGTACCTGGCGCGTCGCGCGCGGCGTAAGCGCCGAGTAGTAGATGCCACCCTTGTTGACGACGAACGCGATGACGCGCTCCGGCTTCCACGCGGCAAACTCATAATTGTACTCGCCGCCGGCCGACAGTCCCCAGAACAGCAGCGGCGCGGATGCGATC